>OMIH01000182.1 GCA_900299045.1 Methylococcaceae bacterium | reverse complement strand
TTTAATACGCGCTTTTCTACCAGTCAAGTTGCGTAAGTAGTAAAGTTTTGCACGACGAACGTCACCACGACGTTTAACGATAATTTCGCTAATTAAAGGGCTGTGTGCTTGGAATACACGCTCAACACCTGTACCGTGTGAAATTTTACGCACTGTAAACGCAGAATTTAAGCCACGGTTACGTTTTGCAATGACAACGCCTTCAAATGCTTGGATACGTTCACGTTCACCTTCTTTTACGCGTACTTGAACAACAACGGTATCGCCCGATTTAAACGCTGGAATCTCTTTTAATTGTGCTTGTTCAATTTGATCAATAATGTTCATTCTTACACCTTAGTCTATTAGTCTACATCGACTTTAAATTGTGCCAATAAGCGTTCTTGCTCGGCACTTAATGTTTTCTTTTTCAATAAATCGGGACGTTTTTGCCACGTTCGCCCTAACGCTTGTTTCATACGCCACTGTGCAATCGCCTCATGATGCCCACTCAACAGCACATCTGGCACGGCATCGTTTTCAATGCGTTCAGGGCGTGTAAATTGTGGATAATCCAGTAGTCCATCGCTATGTGAATCTTGCAATGCAGATTGCACGTTTCCTAGCACATTGGGCAGTAAACGTGTGATTGCATCAATCACAATTAACGCGGCTAACTCACCGCCACTAATCACATAATCGCCTAGTGACCACTCTTCATCGCAATCGCGTGCAATGAATCGCTCATCAACCCCTTCATAGCGTCCTGCCACCAAAATCAGCTGCGATAAATGGCTTGCTTCCTCTAGCAATGACTGTGTGAGTGGTTTGCCTTGCGGACTTAAATACACCACTTTGCAATTGCAAAAACGCTCTGCCTTTGCCGCAGTGACTGCGTCGTGCAAAGGCTGGTATTTCATCACCATACCTTGTCCGCCACCAAAAGGGCGGTCGTCTACGGTGCTGTGTTTATCATGCGCGTAATCACGTGGATTCCACACATTGAGAATAACGGTTTCGTTCTCGATAGCTTTGCCTGTGACGCCAACACGCGCAGCGTGCTGCACCATGTCGGGGAAAAGACTAATAACATCAAAACGCATTTAAAAATCAGCATCCCAATCAACGAGGAGGGTGCGTGCAACTAAATCGATGTTGAGTACTGTGCGTTCGCGTATAAAGGGAACAGCGTGCTGGCGATTTTCGCCTTGCACCACGAGTACATCGTTTGCGCCTGTTTCGAGCAAACTCTCGACCACACCGAGTGTCACACCGTCGGTATTATCAACACGAAGCCCAATTAAATCCGACCAATAATATTCATCGGATTTTAATGTGGGAAGTTGCGCGTAATCGATAAAAATATCCCACCCAATCAATGCGCTAGCGGCATCACGATCGTTAATACCTGTTAACTGTGCAACAACGGCTTGACCTTGTAATTGCCCCGCAAGAACCTTAACGGTTTGTGTTACATCATTTTTTTTCAATGTCCAAGGCGAGTATGTCAAAATGGCACTACGCTCACCGGTGTATGAAAAAACTTTCACCCAACCTTTAATGCCAAAAACACCGGAAATTTTTCCAACGTGCAGTGGGTTGTCTTGCGTTGAAGTCAATTATGCAGCCGCTTTTAACGAATCTTTAATCAATTTCGCAACGCGATCAGAAGGTTGTGCGCCATTAGCTTTCCAATGCGCAACGCGTTCGTTGTCTAAACGAAGACGCTCTTCATTGCCACGCGCTAAGGGGTTGAAGAAACCCACACGCTCAATGTAGCGACCGTCACGACTGTTACGACTGTCTGTGACAACGATTTGATAAAACGGGCGATTCTTAGAACCACCTCTTGAAAGACGAATAGTTACCATTCCAAAATCCTTAAATACAAAAAATACAAATTAACTAAAATAAACCGCGTTATTCTACGCATTTTTATACATAAAACAACTAATAGAAAAAATAGGGTGCAAAATTAACGACGCAAACTTTGCATTTTGCTTTTAATCCCGCGCATCATGTTCGCTTGATTGCCGGATTTGAGTTTTTTCATCATTTTTTCCATCATCATAAACTGCTTAATCATACGATTCACATCGTGCAATTCTTGACCGCAACCCGTAGCAATACGTTTTTTACGGTTGCCTTTGATTAAATCGGGAAAACGACGCTCTTGCATGGTCATGGAATTGATAATCCCAATTTGACGTGCAAGCACTTTTTCATTCATTTTTTCTTTCATATCCGCTGGCATGGATTTCATGCCCGGTAATTTGTCCATCATCGAACCAATACCGCCCATGCGTTGCATTTCAATGAGTTGTTCGCGGAAATCTTCAAGATCAAAGCCTTTGCCTTTTTTGATTTTATTAACTAATTTTTCGGCTTTTTCTTTGTCGATTTTTTTCTCAATTTGTTCAATCAAACTGAGCATATCGCCCATATCTAAAATGCGCGATGCCATACGGTCAGGGTAGAACGGCTCAAGTTCGCTTGTTTTTTCACCCATCCCGATAAATTTAATCGGCTTACCTGTGATATGGCGAATTGACAGCGCCGCCCCGCCACGCGCATCACCATCGGCTTTCGTTAGGATAACCCCTGTCAGTGGCAGTGCATCATGGAAGACTTTCGCGGTATTTGCCGCATCTTGCCCTGTCATGCTATCCACCACAAACAAGGTTTCCACGGGATTAATGGCGCTGTGAAGGGCTTTAATTTCCCCCATCATGTCATCGTCAATATGTAAACGACCTGCGGTGTCGACAATGATGACATCTAAAAATTTACGTTTGGCTGCGTCAATGGCGCTGAGGGCAATATCGACAGGCTTTTGGCTAATATCACTTTCAAAGAAAACCAAATCGACTTCTTTGGCGAGCATTTCTAATTGTTTAATCGCGGCAGGACGGTAAACGTCCGCACTGACTACACCGACTTTCTTTTTATTATTTTCTTGTAGCCAACGACCGAGTTTTGCCACGGTCGTGGTTTTTCCTGCCCCTTGCAGACCCGCCATTAAAATGATGGCAGGTGGCTGGGCTTTGAGATTTAATGTTTCGTTTTGTGCACCCATCACTTTGATGAGTTCAGCATGCACCAATTTAATCATTGATTGACCAGGGGTCAAACTACTTTGGACTTCTTGCCCTAATGCGCCCGCTTTTAAATTGTCTAAAAACTCGGTAACAACAGGCAGCGCAACATCCGCCTCAAGCAATGCCACGCGCACTTCTTGTAGGGTGTCTTGAATGTTACTTTCCGTCAGGCGAGCTTGTCCTTTGAGTTTTTTAAGGGTGCCGCTTAAGCGCTGGGTTAAATTATCAAACATGATGTGACTCGAAAAATGAATAACACGAAAAATAAAACGCGCTACAAAACAATTAGCGCGAAGTTCAGTGGTATATTATCACAACGAGAAACAAGTCAAAAGGCGCAGACTATAATAGCGCATAGCATTTTACTAGCTTAGAGATTTTTGTATGGTCAGATTTATTGCAGTAGGTTCCATCGTCGCTTACGCGCTCAATACGTTTATCTTGGGTGCGCAAATCAAGACAGGGAATACAGCGCGTGTTTCACTGTTTTTTGGTTGGATTGCCGCCGCGTTGCATACGCTCTATATTGGTCTTTTATGTCAGCAAAATAATGGATTTAGTTTTGGTTTATCCAGTGTGGCATCGCTCAATATTTTAGGGGTGATTGTGGTCTTATTACTCACTGCGTTAACAAAACCTGTGGAAAAGTTAGGTTTGCTCCTTTTTCCATTTGCAGCGGTTATTTTAGGGCTGGACGTGAGTTTGCATGGGTCACTGCATTTATTGCCTGTGCATACTGGGGCGATGGGAGTACATATTCTCAGCTCACTACTAGCGTTTAGTTTGCTTACACTCGCCGCAATGCAGGCAATTTTATTATCTATTCAAAATGCCCAACTCAAGCGACATCCCCCTACACGGTTTATTGGTTTATTACCTTCATTGCAAACTATGGAAACGTTTCTCTTTCAAATGATTTCCGCAGGGGTGTTGGTGTTGACGATTGCATTAACAACGGGATTTTTATTTTTACATGATTTATTTGCCCAGCATCTTGCACATAAAACGATTTTATCGCTGCTCGCGTGGGCGATTTTTTGTGCTATTTTGATTGGTCGAAAACGTTACGGCTGGCGTGGTCGCGTGGCGGTGAATTGGACACTGGCAGGATTTAGCTTGCTATTACTGGGGTATTTTG
Source organism: Methylococcaceae bacterium (assembly GCA_900299045.1). Lineage (GTDB taxonomy): Bacteria > Pseudomonadota > Gammaproteobacteria > Methylococcales > Methylomonadaceae > UBA10906. The sequence continues at coordinate 301 of OMIH01000182.1, read as the reverse complement.
GCAGTAAATTTGTTCTTGAGATGATTTTAATGCGGACTTGATATCCTCACTCTACCCCACGAATGTCAATTTTCATGTTCGCCATAAGATAGACAATTCGTTATAATAAGCACACTTGACCTTTATTTTTTTGGAGTGTTTTATGCGTTTATTTATTCTTTTGTTTAGCTTGTTACTTTTACCTGCGTTTGCTTCTGCTGAAGAGCATGGCGGTGGCGAAGGGGCCGCCAAGCCGGAGGAGGCGCGGCAGGGGATGCACCTTTCCCCGGGGCATGGCCGTCGACCTTGCCGCGGCAATCGC
>OMIH01000181.1 GCA_900299045.1 Methylococcaceae bacterium | reverse complement strand
GTTTAGCGTGGTTTGCCGCGCGTGAAGCGGCATTATTGCATATTTCGGATTTGGTCAAAGGCACGCCTGATAAAGCGGTCGAAAAAGTAGAGCAACTCGTTGAACGCGCTCGCAGTCTTGAAAAGCAATTAGAAAAATTAAATTCAAAACTCGCCAGTGCAACGGCCGATGAATTGATGGCACAGGCAAATGAAATTCATGGCGTTAAAGTATTAGCGACAACGGTTGAAAATGTGGATACCAAAACCTTGCGTGAAATCGTTGAACACGCCAAAAATAAACTACACAATGCGGTCGTTGTGTTAGCAGCGGTTGAAGGTGAAAAGGTGAGTGTGGTTGCAGGTGTTTCAAAAGACCAAACATCAAAAGTGAAAGCGGGTGATTTAGCCAATTTTGTCGCTGCAAAAATCGGTGGTAAAGGTGGCGGTAAACCGGATTTAGCGCAAGCGGGTGGGAATAATCCTGCGGCGTTGGAGGGTGCGTTGAGTGAAGTTCGCGAGTTTGTAAGTGGGTTGTTGAATTGAGCTGTTTAATAAACTTATCTTGGAGATAAAAATGAAACCAAGTTTTTGGAAATTATCCCAAGGAACACAGTATTTTTCTTATGCTGAAATCATTGAATCAATTGCTACTGGACTTGTGTACGTTCATAAAGATACAGGAGCTAAAAGCATATCAGACCTGACGCAAGTTGAAAATTTTATTGGTGCGCCCATTGGAGATTATTTTTACTTAACGCATGGAAATGAGGGCGTTTATCTAATCGGTCAATTTTCAGGTGCGACAAATTTGTTTTCTAAATATGGCGATGGTTGGCTCGAAAGACCATTCAAGTTTATTTTTCCTTCTGTTACACGGAATAGGTATTATGGTGTGCATAAATGGTGGTCTCCCAGTGATAATTCAACATTTACGAAAGTAAAGGATGAAGACCTTAATTTATTTGAGCAAGAAATTCTTAAGCCCCATTTTGATGTTAATCTTGAAAAATTTGGGATTAAACTCTAAAGGCTAAATCCAATGTTAAAAAGTTACCGCCGCGATTGATTTCTGCTTTTGAAGTAGAGAATGATGCAACAACAAATCGAATTTGATGTCATGCCTTTTCAACATACGGTGCGAATTCCTGATTACATTCCAGATGGAATTTCGGTACGAGTGATTTTGTCTTTTGATGATGCCGCTGTGAATAAAAAACCGCGTGCAAATTGGAAAGAATCAATTGAAGCGATGATTGCCACACACGGGCAAGAAATTTTGGATAGTGAATGGCTTGATGTGGATTTGACTGACGACAAGGAATGGGAGTGGTAAATATAAAACGCTTTCAAATTTGGCTTGTTCAACTCAATCTGATGCAAGGGCAAGAAATCAACAAAAAATTGATTTCTGCTTTTGAAGGCATTTTATGGTTTGCTTTGATTGATTCATTTTGGCTTGTTATGCGATAAGGAGAATATAAATGAGTGTTACTAGTTTAAAAATCCACGAATTTTATAATGAGCTTAAAAGCGTAGGATTTAGTGAGCAACAAGCTGAAGTCATTGCCAATATTCAAGGTAAGACGGCGTCGGTGGCGATTGATCAAGCTAGACATGATTATGAGCTTGATAATATCGCCACAAAGCGAGATTTACGAGAGCTAGAATTAACTCTGGAAATAAAATCAAAGATGTAGAGTTAAAAATCGAGCAATCAAAAGCGGAATTAGTGCGGTGGGTGATTGGTGCTGGTTTTTTGCAGGTGGCTTTAGTTGTAGGCTTGATTTTGCGATTAACTGAGAAAGTTTAGAAAGCTTACAGATTCAAAAATAAAAAATATTATTTAAAAATTAAAAAAGGAAAAAAATGAGCAATTTGCCAAAATGTCCAAAATGTAGCAGTGAATTTACTTACGAAGATGGCGAAATGCTAATTTGCCCAGAATGTGGGCATGAATGGGATAAAAACGTGACCGCAGAGGTTGATGACGTCAAAGTAGTTGTTGATGCAAACGGTAATGTTTTAAAAGACGGTGACATGATTACCGTAATCAAAGATTTAAAAATCAAAGGCTCGTCTAACGTGGTGAAAGTGGGCACGAAAGTGAAAATTATTCGTCTTGTTGATGGCGATCACGATATTGATTGCAAAATCGATGGCATTGGCGCGATGCAATTAAAATCAGAATTTGTTAAAAAAGCCTAAAAAACGGTTTAGAGTAGAGAGTTAAAAATCAATGGCACTGTATGTTTATAAATTCGGTGGCACATCGGTAGGGTCAATTGACCGCATCAAAGCGGTTGCCGAGCGTGTTAAAAAAGTTCGAGAAGCAGGCGACGATTTAGTGGTTGTGCTGTCGGCAATGAGTGGTGAAACGAATCGCTTGATTGGTCTTGCCAAAGAAATGCAAGCACAGCCTAATGAACGTGAACTTGACGCAATGGTTTCAACCGGCGAACAAGTCACTGTTGCGCTACTGAGTATGCGTCTTAATGAAATTGGCTGCCCCGCATGTTCCTATACTGGCACGCAAGTGCGTATTTTAACGGACAGCAGTTTCACTAAAGCGCGTATTCGAGAAATTGACGACACACGTATTCATGCAGATTTAGCGCAGGGGCGTGTTGTGGTGGTTGCCGGTTTTCAAGGTGTCGACGAGGAAGGAAATATTACCACGCTTGGGCGTGGGGGGTCGGACACAACGGCAGTGGCGCTTGCGGCAGCACTGAAAGCCGATGAATGCCATATTTATACCGATGTGGATGGTGTGTATACCACCGATCCGCGTGTCGAACCTAAAGCCCGTCGTCTTGATCGCATTACCTTTGAGGAAATGCTTGAAATGGCGAGTTTAGGGTCGAAAGTGTTGCAAATTCGCTCGGTTGAATTTGCGGGAAAATATAATGTTGCATTACGCGTCTTATCTTCGTTTGCAGAGGGGAGTGGGACGTTAATTACTTATGAGGAATCACAAATGGAAAGTGCGTTAATTTCAGGTATTGCTTTTAATCGTGACGAAGCGAAATTAACCATTACAGGCGTTCCTGATTTACCAGGAATTGCGTTTAAAATTTTAGGACCAATTGCCGATGCAAATATCGAAGTGGATATGATTGTGCAAAATATCGCAGCCGATGCGTCCACTGACTTCACTTTTACGGTGCACCGTAATGATTTTGAGCGAGCAAAAAGTATTTTAGATGTAATTTGCAGCGACTTGGGTGCGCGCGGTGTGAGTGGTGATTGCAATATTGTAAAAGTATCTATTGTTGGCGTTGGTATGCGCTCACACGCGGGTATTGCGAGCACGATGTTTAAAACATTAGCAGATGAAGGCATTAATATTCAAATGATTGCGACGTCTGAAATTAAGATTTCAGTTGTGGTGAATGAGAAATATTTAGAGTTGGCTGTGCGTGCTTTGCATACTGCATTTGGTTTAGAACACGCATAAAAACGATTTAAACTTTATTATTTGCGAGAATTTGTTTATACTAGTTCTTGTCTTGATTGTTCTTCGCTGTATCGCACAGCGAAGAGTCCAAATTGTTAGAGGGAGTTAATTATGCTTATCTTGACTCGTAGAGTTGGAGAAACGTTAATGATTGGTGACGAAGTAACTGTCACAGTGTTAGGCGTTAAAGGCAATCAAGTACGCATCGGTGTAAACGCACCAAAAGAAGTTTCTGTTCACCGTGAAGAAATTTACGACAGAATCAAAAAAGAGCAATCTGATACCCCCGTATCAGAAAGCGATAACTAAGTTTCACAAAAAAATAATTGGAGAGTTGGCCGAGAGGCTGAAGGCGCTCCCCTGCTAAGGGAGTATGGGCTTTATCTCCCATCGAGGGTTCGAACCCCTCACTCTCCGCCATTATTTTTCCTCACTCGTATCACACTAAGATAAAATCCCCCCCATCCTCGTTTCCAAACACAACAACTAGGCGACTGCTTATATGTTCGCGCGTTTTTTCGCGTATAAATAGCGGATTTTTCGCGTTGGATGTTTAAGTTTTGCGTTGAAATCGCTACACTATGCGCATAGTTCCATAAAACTGAATTTTTATAAATTAGGAAAGATTAACCATGTTTAAAAAATCAATGACGATTGCTGATTTTGACAGTGAATTACACGAAGCCATTCAAAGCGAACACCAACGACAAGAAGACCATATTGAGTTGATTGCGTCAGAAAATTATGCCAGTCCACGCGTTTTGGAAGCACAAGGTACGCAATTAACCAATAAATACGCTGAAGGGTATCCGAGTAAACGCTACTATGGCGGTTGTGAGTTTGTGGATAAAGTTGAGCAACTAGCGATTGATCGCGCAAAAGCTTTGTTTCATGCAGATTATGCGAACGTGCAGCCACATTCGGGCTCGCAAGCTAACATGGCGGTTTTCATGGCGCTATTGCAGCCACACGATACAATTTTAGGGCTGAGTTTAGCGGATGGTGGACATTTAACACATGGTGCAAAACCGAATTTTTCAGGCAAAATTTATCATGCCGTGCAATATGGTTTAAATCCGCAAACTGGCGAAATTGACTACGATCAAGTACAAGCACTTGCTTTTGAACATAAACCTAAAATGATTATTGCTGGTTTTTCGGCTTATTCGCGTGTTTGGGATTGGCAGCGTTTTCGTGAGATTGCCGATAGCGTGGGGGCGTATTTATTTGTTGACATGGCACACGTTGCTGGTTTAGTTGCTGCGGGACTCTATCCTAATCCGGTACCGATTGCAGACGTTGTTACCAGTACGACACATAAATCATTGCGTGGACCGCGTGGGGGAATTATTTTATGTAAAAGTAATCCCGAACTTGAAAAGAAATTGGATTCGAATATTTTTCCTGGTATCCAAGGTGGACCGCTCATGCACGTCATTGCCGCAAAAGCAATTGCCTTCAAAGAAGCGATGCAACCCGAATTTAAAGTATATCAACAGCAGGTTATCGACAATGCACGCGCAATGGCAAAAGTCTTTATAGCGCGTGGTTTTGATGTGGTATCTGGTGGCACGGATGATCATTTAATGTTAGTGTCATTGATTGCAAAAGGCATTACCGGAAAAGCCGCTGATGCCGCCTTAGGTAAAGCGCACATTACCGTTAACAAAAATGCGGTGCCTAATGATCCGCAATCGCCTTTTGTGACGAGTGGTATTCGTGTTGGAACCCCCGCGCCTACCACACGCGGATTTAAAGAAGCTGAAGTGACGGAGATCGCAACGTGGATGTGTGATGTGATGGATAACTTGGATGATGAAAGCGTAATTGCTACAGTGCGCGAAAAAGTGTCCGCATTATGTGCGCGTTTCCCTGTTTATAGCTAACCTTTCTACTTATTTTAGAAACGAAAAAAGGCGGGTATGATAGAAATCATAACCGCCTTTTTTGATGATGTGTTAATTACAGTGCAAAACCTGATTTTTTGACCACGTTATCAAGGGATAACAAGGTGTTGAGTAATCCTTCCATTTCATATAGCGGCCAAGAATTAGCGCCATCACTTTTAGCTTGTGCTGGATTGGGATGCGTTTCCATAAACAACCCCGCAATACCTACTGCAACGGCTGCACGCGCCAATACAGGCACGAATTCACGCTGTCCACCGGAGCTGGTTCCCTGTCCACCGGGAAGTTGCACAGAATGCGTTGCATCAAATACAACAGGGCAGCCTGTTTCACGCATGACAGCTAGCGAGCGCATATCGGATACTAAATTGTTATAACCAAACGATGCACCCCGCTCACAGACCATAATGTGATCATTACCAGTGGCTTTGGCTTTATTAACAACGTTAACCATATCCCAAGGGGCGAGAAATTGCCCTTTTTTAATATTGACGGGAATATTTTGCGCGGCTACCGCTTGAATAAAATTAGTTTGACGGCACAAAAAAGCGGGTGTTTGCATGACGTCGACAACAGAAGCCACTTCTGCAAGCGGTGTATCTTCATGAACATCAGTGAGAACCGGCACACCAATTTGTTTTTTGACTTTATCGAGAATAGCTAACCCTTTTTCAACGCCCAATCCACGAAAACTGTCATGTGAGGAGCGATTCGCTTTATCAAAAGAGGATTTATAAATAAACGGAATATGCAGACGATCAGTTAATTCTTTTAAGTAACCTGCCGTATCGAGTGCCATTTGCTCACTTTCAATGACGCAAGTACCTGCAATTAAGAAAAAAGGTTGATCTAGTCCTGCGTTAAAATGACATAATTTCATAAATTATCTTCTGTTTTCAAAGGCGGCTTTGACAAAACCGCTAAATAAAGGATGTCCTTTGCGTGGTGTTGAGGTAAATTCTGGATGGAATTGACACGCGAGGAACCAAGGATGCTCCGCTATTTCAACGACCTCGACTAATCGCCCATCAATGGATTTTCCCGAAAAACGCAAACCATGTGCTTCGAGTTTTTCGATATATTGATTATTGAATTCGTAGCGATGACGATGACGCTCAGTGATCACATCTTTTTGATAAAGTGAGAACGCAAGAGAATCTTGTTGCAAGCGGCATTGTTGGCTACCAAGACGCATTGAGCCGCCTAAGTCTGAATTTTCATCACGGATTTCAATTTCACCGCTATCACCAATCCATTCGGTAATTAAACCAATGACGGGATGAGGAGAATGAGGTAAAAATTCAGTGCTGTGTGCGCCTTCTAGTTGCGCTACATTACGGGCAAATTCAATCACGGCTGACTGCATACCAAGACAAATGCCTAAATAAGGGACTTTATTTTCTCGTGCGTAACGCACAGTGGCAATTTTGCCCTCAACGCCACGTTCTCCAAAGCCACCTGGGACGAGAATCGCGTCAACATCTTTTAAGCGTCCAGCGCCTTCTTCTTCGATAATTTCCGCATCAATATACACAATGCTGACTTTTAATTTTGTACGAATACCCGCATGAATTAAGGCTTCGTTAAGTGATTTATACGCATCGGGATGTTCAACATATTTGCCCACAATTGCAATGCGTACTTCTTGATGTGACTGTCCAATAGCTTCAACGACGTTGTGCCACTCCGTTAAATCAGCCGCAGGTACGTCAAGGCGTAATTTGCGTACAACGATTTCATCTAACCCTTGTTCATGCAATAAAATCGGAATGCGATAAATCGTATCGGCATCAATAGCTGAAATAACCGCGTGTTCTTCCACATTGGTAAACAGTGCAATTTTACGGCGATCACTAACGGGAATGGGCAACTCAGAGCGACACATTAAAATATCGGGTTGAATCCCAATCGTGCGCAATTCTTTTACTGAATGTTGCGTCGGTTTGGTTTTAATTTCACCCGCAGAGCGTATATAGGGAACTAATGTGAGATGGATAAACAACGAGCGCTCAGCACCCAGTTCAAAACGCATTTGGCGAATGGCTTCCAAAAAAGGCAATGATTCAATATCACCCACTGTGCCACCCACCTCAATGAGCGCAACATCGACATCTTCAGCGCTGGCATAAACGCGACGTTTAATTTCGTCGGTAATATGTGGAATCACTTGTACGGTTGCGCCTAAATAATCACCACGTCTTTCACTGCGAAGAACTGAATCATAAATTTGTCCGGTGGTGAAGTTGTTTTTCTTTGACATGGTCGTTTTTAAAAAACGCTCGTAATGTCCTAAATCTAAATCCGTTTCTGCGCCATCTTCGGTGACAAATACTTCACCATGTTGGAACGGACTCATCGTACCTGGATCAAGATTGATGTACGGATCGAGTTTTGTCATGGTCACTTTAAGACCGCGTGACTCAAGAATAGCTGCAAGAGAAGAAGCTGCAATGCCTTTGCCTAGTGATGATACAACGCCACCAGTGATAAAAATGTATTTTGTCATTATCGTTTTTGAGGTACTTGAGGGGAGAATTGATATGTCCATTTTAATCGACATTAAAGGTGCCGTGCAAACTCGATGAAAATTGGCGTAATAATTTTATGACATAACGGGTGTCAAAAGGCGTTGGTGCATAAATAATCTCAAAAAAACAGATGCTCTTCCCAGACAAATTTAAGACAAAACTGTCCCAAGGCGAACAGATTTTGGCATACCAAGATAAGTCATCGTGTTCATGGCAGC
>OMIH01000180.1 GCA_900299045.1 Methylococcaceae bacterium | reverse complement strand
GCACCACCGTTTAATGTGTCATCTCCCTTCAAACCCATTAATTTGTCCTTTGCGGCCGACCCTGTCAATGCGTCATTACCGTTCGTGGGGGTATTATTTGATGCAATGGTCTCTGGACTGATAAGAATAGGCGTCTCTGCTGTCACAGTGAGAGGCGTATCAATATATGGCGTTATCGTGATAGGTGCTTGCACTGCTAAAGGATCAGTCGAGATTCTTGCACCTAGATAATAGGTATTACCAGCATCATCAGTACCGCTAATAGCTGTGTGATTAGATTCACCTGCTGGCAACATTCCGCCTAGGTAATAAGTATTACCCGCATCATCAGTACCGCTGATAGCTGTGTGATTAGACTCACCTGCTGGCAGCATTCCGCCTAGGTAATAAGTGTTACCCGCATCATCAGTACCGCTGATAGCTGTGTGATTAGATTCGCCCGCTGGCAGCATTCCGCCTAAGTAATAAACATTGCCCGCATCATCAGTACCACTCATGGCGGTGTGATTTGATTCATTAATGGTCAACAAAGGCATGAATGGCATTTGATTTCTTGCCACATCAACAAGTCCTAACGTATTCCAAGACAAATTATCGGGAAGTTGGCCGCCCAAATAATACGTATTACCTTCGTCATCTTGGCCACTTTTTTCGTTGTGTAAAATGTCATCAGTCATGATAAAATCCCTCTGCTATTAGTTAGTGAAAAAGACAGGTTCTTATTATTTTTCGAGGAAAGCGAGAAAAGTAAGAACCTGTTTAAAATTCTACAAGCTATTTTTTTTTGGCAAAAAGTTTAGTTGCGATTTGTGACGTGGTTCTCACATCAAGTGTTCTAAGGCATTTGAAAGGGCATTTTTGATTGATTTTCTAAGTAGCCATCACGCAACCCCCACCTAAATGATGCTGATGGCACCTATTGTTGACAATGGTCGCAAAAGAACGTACTGCGATTGGCTAATCGAATTTCTTGGATAAGATGATTGCAATGAATACAGGGCTGTTTAGCGCGTCCATATACATGCAATTGTTGTTGAAAATACCCTGCTCTGCCCTGCGCATTCACAAAATCACGCAAAGTGGTACCGCCCTGCTCTATGGCACTCGCTAATACCTTCTGAACACAATCGACAAGACGCGCACACGCTTGCACGGTTAACTCCCCGGCATGACGCGTGGGTAAAATGCCAGCCATAAATAACGCTTCATTGGCATAAATATTCCCCACACCAACAACAATATGACTATTCATCAAGAACGTTTTAATGGGAACTCGACGCTTTTGAGCGAGTTGAAATAAGTGCTCACCTGTCCACTTCGATGATAAGGGTTCAACGCCTAAATGCGACAATAAGCCATGTGACATAACCTCGCCTGTCGTCCAAACCAAGGCACCAAATCGACGCTGATCGTTAAATCGCAAAACCGTGTTTTCATCAAACACAATATCAACGTGATCATGTTTTTTAATCGGTGACGAGGCACTGACAATACGCAAATTTCCCGACATACCAAGATGAGCAATCAGCGTCCCCGATGACGTTTTAATCAGTAAATACTTTGCGCGACGTGTAACAGATTCAATGTGTTGACCTAGCAAATTGGCTTCAAAATCAGAGTCAATAAGCCAACGTAGTTGCCGATGGCGAACCACCACGTGTTCAATTTTTTTACCTATAATATGCGGTGCAATCCCCCGCCCCGTTGTTTCAACTTCAGGCAATTCAGGCATATAAATTATTCGCCATGACTGATGACTTCACTTTCATGTGCCTGCCTCACCATGTTCGGCATGCTCACTTGTTTCATGATGTGCTTCGTGACCACCATGCTCCTCATGACTACCAAAGAAGAAATGTCCTAGAGCAAACACATCCACCATTAAAATAACGACCATTAACGTTTGTGTCATGGTATTGAGTTTTTCCAACAATGTTTTTTTTGCTTCGTAACGCGCATACATAGAAGGCAATAAATGCTGCGTAAATTCGTATTTAAAAAACTGCTTAGGAATGGACGTAATGGTAATGGTGAGTGGAATAAAAAAAATCGTTGTCACTAATAAATAAGGTTCTAAGAATTCAACTAACTCAAATAGTAGCTCAAAAAAAAGCTCGAAAAAATGTAACATGGTAAGTCTCAATAACGAAAAATGAATTCTATATACAGCACAACGCGCCAGAAAACGGCGCGTTAATTGGCACAATAGTTAAAACGACGAGAAAAAAAACACGATCAATTTATTTTACAATATCAAAAAAATCGTCTTCCTTATTCGTATCTGCGCCATCGTTTACTAAATAATCACGTTGTTGAAAATACGAATTTTTCACAAAATTATACCGGTCTTCCGTCGCTTCATTAAGCACTTTTTCTGCGCCTAAATGATCTGCGCGGGTATCAATCCCTTTTAATGCTGAACTACCACTGCTAATTGCGGTAGCGGTGGCACCGGTACTCAATCCCATCACACCAAATCCGACGTAGTTAACAGGATTCATCGCGCTATCGCCTAAACGTCCAAGTATGCCTCGCGGTGAGCTAGGACCAAGAAACGGAATTACCACATAAGGCTCATTGGACACGCCCCAAAACCCGAGCGTTTGATCAAAATCTTCTTTATGTTTAGGCAAACCCACCATATCGGCTACATCGACAAAACCACCCAATCCCGCCACTGTATTCACTAGAAAACGTGACGTATCTTGACCACCTTGTGCAAATTTTAATTGAAGTAAATCATTAATACTCACACCAATATCATTGATGTTATCAAATAAATTACTCACCCCCTCGTTAGCAAACGAAGGCATCACCCAGCGATACGCAGAAGCTACCGGTGCCATGACATATTTGTCAGCATCTTCATTAAACGATTGAACATCACGATTCCAGTTTTCCATAGGATCACGCGAATCTTTGACGGGAGTTTGTGTACACGCCACTAAAGACCCAAGTAAACTCACATACATAAGTCGAGTTAATGGCTTTTTCATTCTATTCATAAATTCTCCAATAGTATTATTATTTTTTTATTCTCACTGTCTTTTCGCGTAACATAGCACAGATAGCAACTTGCATCGAGTAGCAGGATTTTTTTATTCATCATCACGAGATTATTACCCTACATGGAAACGTCATTTATTCCCTTAGAAAAACGCTTTCGCGGATACCTTCCCGTTGTGATTGATATTGAAACCGCTGGTTTTAATCCTAAAAAAAATGCACTACTCGAAATTGCCGCCGTCATTGTCGAACTCAATGCAGAGCATAATCTCGCTATTACAGAACGCTACAGCACCCATGTCACACCGTTTAAAAATGCGGAACTAGACGCGGCGGCACTGAAATTCAATGGCATTGACCCCTTTCATCCGTTTCGCATGGCTATTGATGAAAAAGCGGCTTTAGAGCTTATTTTCAATCCGGTCAAAGAAGCCATGAAACGCAATAAATGCACCAAAGCCATTTTAGTAGGACACAATCCCGCCTTTGATATTAGCTTTCTCAACGCGGCTATTCATCGCACGCAAATCAAGCGCAGTCCTTTTCATCCCTTTAGTACATTTGATACCGCTACGCTTGGCGGCCTTGCCTATCAGCAAACCGTACTGGCAAAAGTAGCGCACGCAGCGGGCATTCATTGGGAAAATGACAGGGCACATTCCGCGTTATATGACGCTGAAAAAACCGCTGAATTATTCTGCATGATTATCAATCGTTGGAAACACCTTCAAACGCTCGATGCACAAACATCACCATCTATCGACCTTTAATTTTTTATTACGGAGGGTTTATGACCGTCAAAAAAGTCCCCTTAAACAAAGACAAACTCAATCAAATCGTCACTGACGCGAGAAAAAATCAAGCAGAGCGTGAGCAATCTTACCGTGGTCAAGCGCTCAAAATGTATCCATGGATTTGCGGACGCTGTGCGCGAGAATTTACACCTGCCAATCTTCAAGAACTCACGGTGCATCACCGCAATCACAATCATGATGACAATCCTGCTGATGGCAGTAATTGGGAACTACTTTGCCTCTACTGTCACGACAACGAACATCAACGTTACGAAGAAACACGCTTTGGCAGTAGCAACGACAGCGCATCGTCTAGCGCCCCCATCGGCTCGCATAACCCTTTTGCGAATCTAAAAAATTTGCTAGAGGCGAAAAAATAAGCATTACGCTCAAGTATTACCCTTTTGCTACGTCAGCGCCTTCTATTGCCGCAATACAGCAACGATTTCGCCCTTGACGTTTTGCCTCTTGCAGGGCAGTCTGCGCACGCTCAAACACACTTTCTGGCGTGTCATTTTCGTTTAACTGCGTGATACCGCACGAAATCGTTAATGACACCGCTTTGCGGTTGACGTTAAAACATGCTTTTGCCACGATATCACGCAATAGCTCCATGGTGTTAAATCCCACATGCTCATCCGTGTTAGGTAGCAACATGATAAATTCTTTTCCGCCAAATCGCGCCATAAAGTCAGGACTTTCAATATTATCCGCCAATAATTTCGCCATGAGCGCGATGGCTTTATCACCGCCCTCATGACCCGATGCGGTATTTACTGCTTTGATATTATCAATAGAAAACAAGGCAATACTCAGCGGTGTGTCGTAGCGCGTGTAACGCGAAAATTCATCATTTAACCGCTGCTCAAACGCGACGCGGTTAGCAAGCCCTGTTAGCGTATCATGTAGCGACTGTGGATAAATTACTTTTAATTCTTTTTTAATCTGCTCGGCTTCGACTTCAAATTCAATCAATTGATTGACTAATTCCGCTAATTCATCTTTGAATGTCAAATATTGCTCGTGCTCTTGCGTACCGTTGCCTTTAATTTCGTCCGTCACACGCTTAAAGCATAAATTAACCTGTTCTTTAAGCTCGTCCACGTCCTCTGCGTTAATTGCTTGCACTTGCAATTCACGAATTTGCGCAAAAACGGATTTATCCAATTCGTTTCGCCCTTTCACCCATTGCATCAACCTTGCTTCAGCTTGTGTCACGCTCACATTATAGTGCGAGAGTTGCGCTACTGTATGCTGCAAAAAGGTGTCGACTTCTTGTTGATCTGTATCGCTGAATGCTTTAATTTTAAGTAGCAACTCTACAAGTGAATCTAAAATTTCCTCAAACGACATGAGCGATTGCTGTGGCGCTGACAGCGCTTCTTTCACCGTTGTAAATTGTGTTTCAAATGTCGGCGGAATCGGCAAGATAGATAAATATTGCAATAATAATTCACTCACCACCCCCACATTGATGGTTGCGTTCACTACATCACGTTCATTGACTTTAATCTCAACAAGTTGATCTTCAGGTTCGACAATGTTTAAAACGGCTAAGAAAAAATCGCTGATATGCTCAAACGCATTTTCTTCTTTCTCTACTTTCGATTGCAAAGCTCGCAACGCGGTTTGCTTGTTGAAATCGTTATACTGCCGAAACAGAAAATCAAATAACAACCCGACATTCAAAGTTGTTTTCGTGGGCATATTCTTAATGGAATCGTGAAAAATTTTTAACTCGCTTCGTAATATTTCCGCATCAATTTCATTTTTGACGTTTTCGCGCAAACGCTGCAAAATAGGATCTAAATACTTATCCACGCCTTCATGAATCAACGTGAGTTGAATAATGAGCTGTCGAAGTGCTTTTTCTTTTTCGATGTAGTCGTGTTCAATTTTATTTTGTGCGTCGAAAAGATTGAGGTACCGTTTACGCCATTCTTCCCCTAGATGGGCGTTGTGCGAATTAAAAAATGCCATAATATTGTCCTATACTCTCAACTTAACTTTTCGACGACGATAATTTTCAATGAAGAAGGTTACTTTTGCGCAGCGGTTTCTTGCGCAATTAAACGGTCTAACACTTCGATAATTTTTTCATGCGAACCAGCAACAGGGCCGCTGGTTTTATATTTTCCGTTAATAATAATCGCAGGCACCCCCGTAACGCCATAACGTGCCGCTGTAGCCGCCCCTTGACGCACTTTCATATCCACAGGAAATGAATTATAGGTCGCCTTAAAATCCGCCGCGCTCACGCCATGCGCAACGAAAAATTTACTCAACTGCTCTTCGGTTTCCAAATGCTCTTTTTTCACTTGAAGCGTATTAAAAAAGTCCGCGTGAATTTTATCAACAACACCTAGCGCCTCAGCAGTGTAATACGCTTTTGCGTGTTTACCCCATAAATCGCTAAACACCGCAGGTTGACGAATAAACTCCACATTTTTAGGCATGGTTTTAAGCCACTTTGCCAGCGTTGGTTCAAAATCAAAACAATGTGGGCAACCATACCAAAAGAACTCAATGACTTCGATTTTATTGACATCATGTGTTGGCTGCGCTGGCGATACCAACTCATAACCTGCAGGCTCAGGCGCAGCGTAAACGGTATTGAATGTGCCAGCAATTGCCAATGACAAGGCAAATAGGCGACGACGTGTCCATTTTTTTAACATACTTTTTTCTCTTTTAAATGTAGCGTTAATCAACAATAAACAAGATGAAAACACTTATTTCATGGTCGAAATGCGAAGGGCGACGGCTTTAATTTCCGCATCGCTCATTTTGCCAGCAATCATGTGCATCATGTTTAAATTATTATTACTGCGTTTACCCGATTTAAAATCATTTAACGATTTCATTAAGTAATCAGAATGCTGTGATTTAAGCGACGGAAATGATGCCGGTTTATTCCCATCACCATAAGGACCATGGCACGCGATGCACGCGGATACTTCACGCTTAATATCCCCATTGCGATATAAATCTGTCCCTTGTGCAATCAATGCGTCACGCTGTTTTAATTCTTCTGCATCGTCTTCCTCAGCAAGCGCTTCCGTTGTAATTTTTTGATCAGAATAATAATTCGCAATATTGGTCATGTCCTCGTCTGTTAACGTCATGGCAATCGCGCCCATCATCGGATCTTGACGCACACCCGACTTAAATGCCTGCAACTGTTGCACTAAATAAGAGGCGTGTTGACCGGCTAGTTTAGGAAACATAGGCATTGTGCTGTTACCATGTTCACCGTGACAACTCACGCAGGAAGCTGATTTTTGTTTGCCGGCGTTTGCGCTGTCAGCGTGTGTCATTTGCGCGTGAACCTGCGCCACACCACTGCTTAAAAGTACGGTTAAAGCAAAGACAAGACTTTTTTTCTGCATTGATTTTTTCCTTGGAAAACATTAAAAGTAAAGCGCGTTGGCTATACACAAACTCGCGTGTGTGCTTAAATTCTACTCCAAATTATTCCATGACGCGAGACGCTATGAATCCACTGTATTATCAAGCTAAATTTATTAACAGTTCACCACACCTGCGTGATACCCCCGCAGACGTTGGTCTTGAAATCGCTTTTGCGGGGCGCTCAAATGCAGGAAAATCCAGCGCAATCAATACGCTCACGCGTCAAAGTGGACTTGCGCGAACCAGTAAAACCCCTGGTCGCACGCAAATGCTGAACTTTTTTGAAATTGCCGAAAATCAACGATTTGTCGATTTACCCGGCTATGGTTACGCTAAAGTGCCTTTGCCCGTTAAAAAGAAATGGCATGAACTCATGGAAACCTATTTAACAAAACGTAAATCGTTATGCGGCATGGTACTCGTCATGGATGTACGCCATCCGCTGACCGAATTTGACTGGCAAATGATCGAATGGTGTCAACATACGCACCTTCCCCTGCACGTTATTTTAACGAAAGCGGATAAAATCAATTTTGGTGCCGCAAAAAACACGCTACTTGAGGTTCAACGTGAACTAAGCGAACTCCCCAATCCATTAACATTGCAGCTTTTTTCATCACTCAAAAAAACGGGCATTGACGAAATTCATGCCGCACTCACGCGTTTATTTACACTGCGTCAACAGACAAACAACCCAATTTAATTTATTATTAAACTTTAAAAAACTTCAAAGGAAACCTTGCATGACAACACGCGCAGACCAATTATTTGACAGGGCAAAACACGTTATCCCCGGTGGTGTAAATTCGCCTGTACGCTCATTTAGCGGTGTAGGTGGCACGCCCGTTTTCGTTGACCATGCTGCGGGGGCGTACATTTATGACGCGCAAGGTCGTGGTTATGTGGATTATGTTGGCTCATGGGGACCGATGATTTTAGGTCATGCGCACCCTGACGTGATTGAGTGTGTCAAAAAAGCCGCTGAAAAAGGCTTGAGTTTTGGCGCACCGACAGAAATTGAAACGCAAATGGCGCAACGTGTCTGCGAACTCATGCCCTCCATTGACCTCGTACGCATGGTCAGTTCAGGGACAGAAGCCACGATGAGCGCTATTCGCCTTGCCAAAGGCTATACCAATCGCGCCAAAATCGTCAAATTTGAAGGTTGCTATCACGGTCACAGTGACGCACTACTCGTGAAAGCTGGCTCGGGCGCGTTAACCTTTGGTGTTCCAAGTTCATCAGGCGTCACCGAAGCCGTTGCGCGTGACACGCTCACCCTCCCCTACAATGATTCACAAGCGGTTCATGATTTGTTTAAACAACTTGGCGACCAAATTGCCTGTATTATCGTAGAGCCTGTGGCGGGCAATATGAATTGTATTCCGCCTGCTGACGGCTTTTTAGACACCCTGCGTAGCGTTTGCGATGAATACGGTAGCGTGTTAATTTTCGATGAAGTCATGACCGGTTTTCGCGTGAGTTTGCAAGGCGCACAAGGGTTCTACAACGTCAAGCCGGATTTAACGACCTTAGGAAAAGTGATTGGCGGGGGGATGCCTGTGGGGGCTTTTGGTGGTCGTCACGACATTATGACGCATTTAGCACCACTGGGGTCAGTTTATCAAGCAGGGACGCTGTCGGGTAATCCTGTCGCCATGGCAGCCGGTCTTAAAACGCTAGAATTGATTGCCAAACCGGATTTTTATGCTGATTTAACGGCTAAAACCACGCAATTAACAGAAGGATTAAAATCTATTGCTAAAAGCATGAATGTTCCCCTAACGACCAATCAAGTGGGCGGTATGTTTGGCTTATTTTTTACGCAAGAAGAAAAAGTCAGCACTTTCGCGCAAGCGATGGCGTGTGACCAAGCGTATTTCAAACGCTTTTTCCACGCGATGCTTGATGAAGGCATTTACTTAGCACCGTCCGCATTTGAAGCGGGATTTGTATCTGCCGCGCATGATGCGCACACGCTGGAAAAAACCTTAGCGGTTGCTGAAATTGTGTTTGCAGAACTTAAAATATAACAATAATTAAACCTAAAACTGTCGGGATTTCAAAAATCATCCCGACAGTTTTTTCGATCACTTAAATGTTATTCAGCGGTTAATATCGTTAAAACTGACTGTACTTTCTCGGCGACTTCAACGCCTAAATGCGTTAAATAACCGCCATCTTCTTGTGACACTAAGCCTTTGTGAAATAATCGCGCTGTGGCGGCAATCACTTCAGGGGCGGCATCATGATGCACTTTAATTCCTTCTTGCAAACTCGTTAAATTGTAACGTGCTAACACGTTTAATTCGTTGACTAATTCTTGTTGAAATAACATGATACTACCTCTCTATCCATTGAAAAAATACAACTCAAAATACGGTTTATTAACCGCATTTACTCTCACCACAATTTAAACACGTCATGCAACCGTCCATCACAATAGCCGCTTTAACGTGACATTTACCGCATAAACTCGCTTGTTCTGGAAAACCTTCATTTGATTGGGCTTGCGGAACGACTTGCGTTGCTTGCGTTTTGGAATCAAATTCTTTGCGTTTCAACTCTAAAAACGCTTTTTGATGTTGTTCCATTTCATGACCTTTCATGATGCCCATTCGTTTTAAATGCGACTCCACCGCGCAACCAATTTCAGCAACCAGTGAAGGCATATACACACCACCTTTTTTGAAATAGCCGCCTTTAGGATCAAATACCCCTTTTAATTCATCCACTAAAAAGCACGCATCGCCGCCTTTGCGCCAAACCGCTGAAATCAGCCGTGTTAACGCAAGCACCCATTGAAAATGCTCCATATTTTTCGAGTTAATGAAAATTTCATACGGATGACGCTCTTCAAATTCCGTTCCTGCATTGAGTACCATATCGTTAATGGTGATATACATGGCGTGTTCGGATTGTGGCGTTTTAATTTTATACGTCGTTCCAAATAACACTTCTGGGCGCTTGAGCGTTTCGTGCATCGACTCTAAATCTTGCATTTGCGCATCGGCTTGTTGCTGCATTTGGGCATCGAGTTGCGCCTGTTGTTCTTCTTTATTGACCACTTTATAGCCAACAATTTTTTGAGTAATTTTGTGTGACATGGCTTTTCCCCTTTTACATTATTTTTGATAATTTTGCAGCGCGTCTAGCTGTTTTGCCAATAAAACATCAATGCCGCTACTCGCTAATTCCAGCATGAGATTCAACTCTTCTCGACGAAATGCGTGCCCTTCTGCGGTACCTTGAATTTCAATAAATGCGCCAGCATCGTTCATCACAACGTTCATATCCGTTTCAGCACTGCTGTCTTCAAGATAGTCTAAATCCAGCACAGGGACACCGTTACAAATGCCCACCGATACAGCGGCAATTTGACCGTGTATCGGATTAAATTTCAGTTGTTTACGCGCGAGCAACGTTTGAATGGCTAACGTGAGCGCCACATAGCCGCCCGTAATCGCCGCAGTACGCGTGCCACCGTCTGCTTGAATGACATCACAGTCAATGGTAATGGTTTGCTCGCCTAAGGCTTTCAAGTCCATAACAGCGCGAAGTGAGCGACCGATTAGACGCTGAATTTCAAGTGTGCGTCCACTTTGCTTACCTTGATTCGCCTCGCGCCCCATGCGACTATGTGTCGAACGCGGCAACATACCATATTCTGCCGTTACCCAGCCTTCCCCTTTTCCTTTTAGAAAACGCGGTACCGTTTTCTCTACACTCGCATTGCACAATACTTTCGTATCTCCAAATTCGATTAATACCGAACCTTCTGCGTGTTTGGTATAACCACAAGTAAGTTTAATTTCTCGTAATTGTGCAACATCGCGCCCGCTGGGTCTCATAAAAATGTATTCCTCAAGTAAAATTGCCGTACAGTATAACGCATAAAGCCCAAAGCCCCCAACGCGTCACCGTGCGAATCACTACGCAAATAACGTAAAATGTGCACACCGCCCCTGCGCAGGGTAGAATGGGCGCATTATTCATCAACAAGAGAAAAGATATACCATGATTAAGAGTATGACTGCTTTTGCGAGTAGCGAAGCCGACATTGGTGATTTAATTATCAACTGCGAGCTACGCACCGTAAACCACCGCTATTGTGATGTCACCGTCAAAATTCCAGAAAGACTGCGTTTTATTGAAAGCGATGCGCGAGCGTTAATTAGCGCCAAACTCAATCGCGGCAAAATTGAATGCGGATTGAGTTACCGAAAACAAAACCGTGACGGTCAGGGGTTTAGCGTGAATTTAGAGGCGGTCTCTGCTTTGCTTAAAGCCACGCAACAAATAGAAGCCTTAATGCCCGCGTCTGCACCATTTTCTGCGCTGGATGTGTTAGCACTGCCGGCAATTCAACAAGAAGCCAGCATTGACCGTGAAACGCTCCACAATGGATTAGTGACACTCATTGAAAATACGCTTGCGCAATTGATTGCGACGCGCGAGCGTGAAGGTACACAGCTTGCCGCCCTAATTGAAGAGCGATGCCATAAAATGCAAGCATTTGTCACGCAAGCCTCTCAACGTATACCTGACGTGTTATCAAACATTCGAGTCAGACTGCAAGAGCGCGTCAATGAACTGGTGAGCAATCCCGACGTTGATCGCCTTGAACAAGAACTCGTCCATTTAACGCAAAAACTCGATATTGCCGAAGAACTTGACCGATTAAATACACATATTCATGAAGTGCTACGCATTATTAAACAATCTGAACCGGTTGGACGACGCCTTGATTTCTTGATGCAAGAATTAAATCGAGAGGCTAACACGCTTGGTTCAAAAGCAGCCGACATTGAAATGACGCAAATTGCCATTGAACTTAAAGTTTTAATCGAACAAATGCGCGAGCAAATCCAAAATGTAGAATAGTTTTTTTCCGTTCAAGGTTAGAGTTACAGGTAAATATGGATTTAAGCGAACAATTAAAACAATTTTTAAATGGCTGGACTCAAGCAACAAAAGAACAATTTACTGAGCATCCAATAGCCACTCTTTTTCGACAAGACATAAAAGGTGAGATTGACGCTATTGTAAAAAATAGCGATCCATTATTTGAAGTAAAAGCAAGCGTTGGAGCCGGTAATTGGGCAAATGTGCCTTGGTTATCAATTTTAAACCCTAAAATTACCTCAACCACCCAAGACGGAATATATCCAGTATATTTATTCAATGCTGATGGTTCTGGGTTTTACTTATCTTTAAATCAGGGAACTACTAATCCAACTAAGTTATTAGGAAAAAGGGTAGCAGAAAAACGAGCTGAAAAAATCAAAGACCTTCTTTTATTCAATATTCCAGAGCTTTCTGGATGGGGTCATCCAGACATCGATTTAAGAGCGGGAACGCCCCTTGGCAAATCTTATGAGAAGACCAATATTTCAGCTAAATACTATGACGCATCTGCGATACCATTAAGTGAAGATTTAATTGAAGATCTGAAATCAATTTTGAATATTTACAAAAAAATAGAACAGATTGACATCGAAACTATATTGAATATCAATGAGTCTATTAACCCTACAACAACTTTAGGGGAATTATCTAAAAACCTTATTTTGCTTTCCAAACCCTTCCTACTGTTAGCTGGCATATCCGGCACAGGAAAAACCCGTTTTGTACGCGAACAAGCGAAATTAACAGGCGCATTTAACGACACCCACTGTTTAACTTCAGTACGCCCAGATTGGCATGAGCCAAGCGATTTACTGGGGTATATTTCAAGGCTAAATGGCCCAGCCGACTATGTGACCACAGATGTACTGCAATTTATTGCCAAAGCGTGGCGCGGTATAGCAGATGCCGGTTTATCTATTGAAATTCAGCCAGTTGATAAACTCTTAGTAGTGAGCGGTAATCGCAGCGACCTAGACAGCGTAAAACCTTACTGGCTTTGCCTCGATGAAATGAACCTCGCCCCTGTTGAGCAATATTTTGCTGATTATTTATCGGTGCTCGAAACCAGAGAATGGCATTGGGAAGGTGACGATTTCACTTATAGCAGTGATGCCCTGCTAAAATCAGCAACTATCAAAGAAGTAGCCGATAATCAAAAACTAAGGCAAGCACTGGGTTTTGAAAACACTACTTACGATGAAATGTGGCAATTCATTTGTCAATACGGCCTATCGATTCCGTTTAATTTGATTGTGGCGGGTACAGTAAATATGGATGAAACCACGCATGGTTTCTCACGCAAAGTCATTGACCTGTCTCTT
>OMIH01000179.1 GCA_900299045.1 Methylococcaceae bacterium | reverse complement strand
GTTTTAAATAGTGCAATCAAAAAAGCCCGCGGCAATCGTCGCAAAATGATTGATACGATTGAAAATACGATTCGAGCAAGATTACAAGAAGTCGATTTTCCTTGTGATGTTGCTGGGCGTGAAAAAAACATTTACAGCATTTATAAAAAAATGGTGCAAAAGAAAATTCCACTCGCTGATGTCTTTGACGTTTACGCGTTTCGGATTTACTGCGAGGACGTTGATGCGTGCTATCGCGTACTTGGCGTGATGCACAATTTATACAAACCCATTCCAGGACGATTTAAAGATTACATTGCACTGCCCAAAGAAAACGGCTATCAATCTTTGCATTCTGTTTTAATTGGTCCTTATGCTGTGCCTATTGAAGTTCAAATTCGCACGCATGAAATGCACCGTATGTCAGAATCGGGCATTGCTGCCCATTGGCTCTATAAAACAGATCCCGATAAAACCCGAAATTTCCAAGCACTTGCCAATGATTGGTTAAAAGATTTACTTGAAATTCAAAAAAGCGCAGGCGATTCGTTAGAATTCATCGATAATCTTAAAGTGGATTTGTTTCCGCAAGAAGTCTTTGTGTTTACACCCAAAGGCGCAATTATTAAATTACCACGTGGTTCTACGTTGGTCGATTTTGCTTACGCCGTCCATACCGATTTAGGAAATGCGTGCGTGTCCGCGCGTATTGATAAACAGCTCATTCCACTGCAAACGCAGCTTGAAAGCGGCATGACGGTGGAAATTATCACCGCAGAGCATACCCGCCCTAACCCCTTATGGCTTAATTATGTTGTGACGGCTAGAGCAAGAACCGCCATTCGCAATCGATTAAAGCATATCGAAGGGCAAGAAGCGCTTGGTTTGGGGCGACGTTTACTTGAAAATGAACTGCTCGCCATGAACGTGCAGTTAAATGATATTCATCCAGACAAAATGGTCACGTTACTCAAACTGATGGGGCTGAAATCAGTTGAGAATTTACTTGAAGATATTGGACTTGGCAACAAAATGCCTTTTTTAGTCGCAAAACAGCTCGTTCAAGAAGACGTCAATACACACGTCAAACTCAACGACAGCATGACCACACAAAACCGACCACTGATGATTCAAGGTACAGAAGGCATGGTGGTTAAATTAGCGAAATGTTGCCGCCCTATTCCCGGTGATGCCATTATTGGTTTTTTCAATCCCGGCAAAGGCATTGTGGTACATCAACATGATTGCCATAATCACGCCTTAATTAAGAAAAAACAAAATAACTGGCTCGATGTACAATGGGGGCATGACGCAACGGGCGATTTTGCAACCGAAATTCGGATTGAAATTTTAAATCAACGTGGCGCACTAGCAACCATTGCAGCGACTATTTCCGACTTAGATTCCAATATTGAAAATGTCACCGTGGTGGATCAAGATGCGCGTGTGTGCGTTGATTCGATCATTTTAACGGCACGAAATCGCGTACATTTAGCACGCATTATGCGTCGATTAAAAGAATTATCTATTGTCCTCAAAATTACCCGAGTAAAAGGTTAGTCCTTCATGCGTATAAAAAATAGTATTCAAATCAGTTTACTAATCGCTTTGATGCAAACTGTTACGCTCGTACAAGCGACTGAAAAAGCTTATATGATCGAAAAATTCGATAATAATCATGATGGCGTTGTCACGCAGGATGAGTTTTTAGAATCAGCGGCCAAACGCTTTAAAATCATGGATATTGATGGTGATGGCGCTATTGAGAAAGAAGAGTTTTTACAGCGTTATGCGGAACATTCCCATCAAACCACTACTGAGTCGCCTGTTAATGTTGAACATCATGTATTTGATAAGATGGATGAAGACCATGATGGTAAAATCACCGAAGATGAATACAATGAATCACGCTTAAAATGGTTTACTGAAGTGGATAAAAACAACGATCAAAAAATCGAATTAGGGAAATAGTATTGATTATTCTTTATGATTAAAAATAAGTTGCGCTATTTTTAACGCCCTCAATACATGACAAATACAATACACCAATTTCAGTCCATGCTCTAAAAGCAGTCGATTCTGGTTTATTCATTCATTCTAAATAATGCAAACATTATTATTTAGCAAAATCCTCTATCAACGTGTCGATCTATTTCATGGCTACTTTAAGACCATTTTTTATATTCTGTTTATTTGCCTCACTCAACGCACAAGCCGAAACCTTAGAAGAAGCGTGGAGCGCAGCATTAAATAGCAATCATCAAATCAAAGCCGCTCAAGCGAACACGCAAGTTTCTCAAGAAAATGTGCTCGCCGCGCAAGGTCAAATGCTGCCTCAACTCAATTTACGCAGTGGCTATACGCAATATAACGACTCACCGGGAGCGAAAACCACTATCGAAGGGCAAACTGTCAACTTTACAACTCAGCAAGCAGGCAGTGTTAATGCGCAAGCATTAGCCAGCATTCCGCTTTTTACCAGTGGCAAAATTACGCAGAACATTCATGCAGCACAAGCAAACCTGTCGGCAACGAAAGCAAATGAAACCGTGACAGAACTGGATTTAAAAATGCGCATTGCTGATGCGTATATTGGTGTGTTACGCACAGAGAGTTTGCTTGAAGTCGTCAAACAACATATTGAAAGTCTAAGGGCGCATGCACATGACGTTCAACACCAATTTGAGCAGGGTATTGTGGCGCGTAATGATATGTTAGCTGCCAATGTTGAAGTATTAAATGCGCAGCAAGCAATGACCTACACGGCGACGCAACTCGACAATGCTAAAGCGCAATACAATCAATTACTCACGCGACCTCTCACGCAATCGGTGCAATTAGCTAAAACATTTCCACCGCTACCGAAAGAAACAGTAGAAACGTTAACAG
>OMIH01000178.1 GCA_900299045.1 Methylococcaceae bacterium | reverse complement strand
TAGCATCACTTCCTGCATTACAAATCAAATAATCACTGTACAGTTCCAAATAGTTCATTTTCTTGCTTCAAAAACAACCATTGTAATCTCTATCTCTTTTTTGTCACTGCGTAACATCAGTAAATAACAAAAAATTCCGCACCTAACACGGTTGATATACTACATCGTAAACATTTTAAAAAAATCAGCGCTAGGCTCTAATTGAGTAACTTTATTGCTGGATATAATTTTTAAATTTTTATAATTCAAAAATGAAACGAAAAAATTTATTATTTTTTAAAAAAATAAAGTCAACTAACACAATGATTTTCATGTATTTTAAACTGTTTTTTAATGATGCCACAAAAGAAAAATTTACGTCTAATGGGGGTCTAATGTGATAAAAATACAGAATGGCATTTTTTGTTTTTTAGTATGTTGCACGGCTTATTAGTGAATTATGGTGTTATTTGATAAAAGAAAAGTCGGAAATCTATTCACAATACTTCTTTTTCTGAGCGTGTTGCGTATAATGTTGGCATATTTAACCAACTTTTTGAGTCGGTTAAATAGGTCTTTTCTTTTCATAAATCTTTAAGGGACAAAATGAACATCTTTAAAAAAATTGCGCTATCTATCGCTATGGTTTCTGCTTTTGCTGCGGTTTCAGCACCTGCATTTGCTGCCGAAGAACACAAAGATAAAAATGCTGTAGTGAGAGCTGCAGGTGAAGGCGCAGGCGTGAAAATTCAAGAAGCGATCTCTATTGCAGAACAAAATGGCGATAAAGCAGCATTCATCGCGGCAATTAGCGAAGCGCGTCAACTACAAAAAGAATTCCGTTATGAACAAACGGAACGTTTACGTCAAAAATTAAATGATAAATTACGCACTGCGCGTGAATCTGCAGACGAAAACTTAGCTCAAGCGGGTGCTTCAGCAAAAGAAGCGTTGGCTGTTTTAGGTGAAATGAAAGAAATTTACGAAGCAGCTCACAAATAAGACTGTTTAAATAATTGTTCACGTTTCACCTACGCCGCTGATTTTCATAAGTTAGCGGCGTTGTTGTGTAGGTGGTGGAAGATTTAAATTTGCTCACCTACAAAATTAGTATTTAAAAAAAACACAATATCTTCGCTATTTTCATAATTTCCGTATGCAAGTAACAGTTTTGCGTATGCCGCTTCAATTGACATATTCCAGATCATTTCAGCACCGCTATTAGTTAATTCAATCGTTGATTGATAAAACTGCGTTGATTTCAATGCTGGTGCAAGAAAAACAGGAATTTTTTTTTCTTTGCATCGATTGATAAACGAAATCAATGAGTGATGACCGCCATACGCTGATGAGGTACATCCTGTTCCGGAGTGATATAAATCATGCAATATCACGTCTACATCGTCCAAAGAGAAATGGTTATAGTTCATTCCTGGATAAGGTCTGATGAATAAAATTCGCGTCGAAAAATGAGGTTTGAGCGTTAACTTTTGTCCTTTGATAGGCATTTTTACCGCTTGATGATGGGATGTTAGGCTAAAAAAATCATTGCTTAGTTGAGGCGAGCAGGTGAGATGAGCGCCATGATGTAATGTTACTTTTTGTGAATTTGTATTTCGATAAGGAATGAATACACCATGCAACGATTGTTCTAAAATTGCATTTACCGCACAATTAAAATTATCTAAGCCATTTGCTTTTTCATCATCTAATGGATATTGACTTGATACGAGAAAAATCGGGACATTCAGTGCGTGGAAATAGAAACTCAGTACCGCTGAGGTGTACGCTAATGTATCTGTGCCATGAGTGATTATAATGCCATCATAGGTGCTTGGATTTGCATTTTCGATGGTTTGAATGAGCGTTGTCCAGATGGTTGGTGTGAGATTTTCACTTAATATTTCATAGGGTTGAAGTATGGTGAAATGTGTTTTTATATGAGGGTAGCGTGTTTTGAATTGCGTCAAAAGTAAAAAATGTGTTTGAGTATCGGTATTAATTTCACCATTACACACACTCGAACCAATCGTCCCACCCGTGAATATCACCAGAATATTTTTCATAAATGTTATGCCTTTTTCCCTTTTGCATTAAAATTATCATTTTATGAAAGCATAACAAGCTCTGGTCAAAATGAAAATATCTCTTATTGTTGCTATGTCAGAAAATCGTGTCATTGGGCGTGATAATAAAATGCCTTGGCATTTATCTGCTGATTTAAAGCGATTCAAATCTATTACGATGAACTCACCTATTTTGATGGGGAGAAAAACATTTGAATCTATTGGTAAGCCATTAGTTGGACGTACTAATATGATTTTAAGCCATAATTCACATTTCCAACCCGAAGGGTGTGTCGTTTTCACCGATTTGAATTCTGCGTTAACGGATGCTCAACAGTACGGTGACGAGCTCTTTATTATTGGGGGAGCAACACTTTACGACATGGCATTGCCACTAGCACAACGTTTATATTTAACGCAAATTGAAGCAACTTTCCAAGGCGATACATTTTTTCCTGAAATTGATTTAAATGTGTGGAAAGAAAAGGCGTGCGAGCGTATTGTGAATGATGAGAAAGTAGACTTTACTTATCGATTTTTAACATTGGAAAAGTGTGAGAGATGATAATGAAATTTGATTCATTAACGCCGCTAGGTATTTTATCGATTTTTGGTGAAGATGCGGCTTCTTTTTTGCAAGGTCAGACCACTTGCGATGTGAATGATTTAGTTGAAAATAAAGGGATATGCGGTGCTTTTTGTAATCCGAAAGGGCGAGTCATCAGTACATTTTATCTGATTAAATCGGAAAATAACTTTTTATGTATTTTACCTTACTCTCTTTTAGAACGCCTTCAAGAGCGACTAAAACGCTATAAATTACGCGCTAAAGTGGATATTTGCGAAAATCAGTTAAATGTTAACGCATTTGATTTGCCAAAAAATCTGCCTTGGCTAACACATGAAACCAGTGAGGAATTTCTTCCTCAATGGTTAAATTTGGATAAATTAGGGGGGATAAGTTTTACTAAAGGCTGCTACACGGGGCAAGAAATTGTGGCAAGGACGCATTATTTAGGCGAAGTAAAACGGCGATTGTTTTTTGCAACCTATGAAAATAACACAACTATTATCACCAGTAATACGGCTATTATCGACCCTAATGATGTGACTGTTGGTCATGTTTTAAATGCACAGGAAGGCGTATTGCAGTGCGTGTTAAATGTGGACGCACAAAGCAATAGGTTACGATTATCACCCTCTTTTCAAGAAATTTTAGTGTTAAAGGAAGTTTTATGAATGACACGGCGGCAGCGCGTTTTCGACGACTTGGAATGTTAACTATTTGTGCAGTATATTTTGTGATACTCGTTGGAGGCATTGTGCGTGCATCAGGGGCTGGAATGGGGTGTCCTGATTGGCCAACTTGTTTTGGTCAATGGGTGCCGCCTACATCTGAAGCGCAATTACCTATAAATTATCATGAAATTTATGCGCAGCGTGGTTATGAAAATACCCAATTTAATCCTGTTAAAACGTGGACAGAATATACGAATCGGTTAGTTGGTGTGACTATTGGATTTTTAATTTTTCTCACAGCATGGGCATCAAGAATCTATTTTAAAACAGATAGAACGGTTTTTTATTTAGCCGTGATGGCTTTTTTGTTGGTTGGTTTTCAAGGTTGGCTTGGATCAACTGTGGTGGCGAGTAATTTAAAGCCGTTGATGATTACGCTTCACATGCTGGTTGCATTACTGATTGTTGCATTGCTTATTTATACGATTACACGCTCTCAACGAGAAATATTTTCCCCTATTGACATGGCTTTATTACCAGCTAAATTCAAGACAATTTTAAAGCTTGTTATGCTGATGACACTGCTACAAATTGGCATGGGAACGCAAGTTCGTGAAGCAGTCGATTTTATTGCACATGAACATGCTTACATTGAACGTCAGTTTTGGCGTGAAGATTTTCCGATTATTTTTTATGTGCACCGTTCATTTTCTTCTTTGATTTTATTTACTAATGCTTGGTTAGTGTGGCGCTTGTTTCAATATGTTGATAAAACACATCCGCTTGTTCGTGCAGGTTTTCTATTATTTGGTTTAATTGTGACGGCAATTTTAGCGGGCGTGAGTTTAGATAGATTAGGAATGCCGCCCGTGGCACAACCGATTCACTTATTGATGGCAAATTTAATTTTTGGCGTACAGTTTTTTATGTGGATGGCACTGCGCTACAGCACACAAAAAGCGTAGCAATATATAGAAGGTCGTGCATTCAAGCAGTTGCACGACCTTCATTGTGAGCAATTAACGGTAATTTAGATGATTAAGCCGTCTTCCATGTGCAAGACTTTACCAAGTTTTGCCGCCAAATTATGATCATGCGTCACAACTAAAAAACTCACCTGTAGCTCTTGATTGAGCTCAAGCATTAGTTCATAGACCGATTCTGCTGTTCGACTGTCTAAATTTCCAGTTGGCTCATCTGCTAAAATTAATGCTGGGTTGTTAATTAATGCGCGTGCAACTGCAGCGCGTTGGCGCTCGCCACCGGATAATTCACTTGGTTTATGTTCGATGCGATGTCCAAGTCCCACACGCTGTAATATTTTTTTCGCGCGAAGTTGAGAGTTTTTGACCGATTCATCGCCAATAAGTAGCGGCATCGCCACATTTTCAAGCACCGTGAATTCACCTAGCAAATGATGGGACTGATAAATAAAGCCCAGCGATTGATTGCGAAGTTTGGCTAATTTTCGACTGTGAACTGTGTTTAAATTCACACCATTTAAAATGACTTCTCCGCTGGTCGCTTTATCAAGACCGCCTAGTAAATGCAGCAGTGTGCTTTTGCCTGACCCTGACGCGCCCATAATCGCCACGCGTTCACCGACCGTAATATCTAAATTAACGCCTTTAAGTACGTCAACATCTAAATCACCGTAACGTTTGACTAAGTTTCGACATTGTAAAATGATTTCTTTACTCATAACGTAACACTTCCGCTGGATTAATTTTTGCCGCTTGCCATGCAGGGTAAATGGTAGCGAGTAAAGATAAGAAAAAAGCCATGCCGGCAATGGCGTAAACATCTGACCACACTAATTTCGATGGCAGTTCGCTAATGTAATACACGTCGGCAGCCATAAATTGGACATGAAACAATTTTTCAATCGCGGGCACAATAGTTTCGACATTTAAGGCTAAAACAACACCGCCAAACGTACCAAGTACTGTGCCCACGATACCGATAATTGCACCAAGTACCATGAAAATTCCCATGACGGATTGAGAAGTTAGACCTTGCGTTTTCAATATAGCGATATCACCACGTTTATCGGTGACAACCATCACCAGCGTTGATACGATATTAAACGCAGCAACAGCAACAATCAGTAGTAAAATAATAAACATGACGCGCTTTTCTGTTTGAATAGCTCGGAAAAAATTGCTATGTGCCAATGTCCAATCGCTAACGTAGTAATTGTTATAGAGTGCTTTTGAAAGTGCTTGAGTGATTTGTGGCGCGTTGAATAAATCGTCCAATTTTATACGCAACCCCGATACGGCATTTTCTAAGCGGAAAAGTTTTGCCGCATCGTCAATATGAATTAACGCCATATTACGGTCATACTCGTACATACCTACTTGAAATGTGCCAATCACCGTAAATCGTCGCATTCTTGGAACAACACCTGCTGGCGTTGAATTGACTTGAGGACTAATGACGGTAATTTTATCACCAGCAATAACGCCCAAATAATTGGCTAACTCAGCACCTAAAATGATGCCATATTCGCCTGCGACTAAATCTGTTAGCTGTCCAATTTTCATTTTTTTGGCAACGTCAGATACTTTTGCTTCATATTCTGGCAAAACACCGCTTAACATCGTACCGCTGACGCGTCGCTCGGCGTTAATCATCACTTGACCATTAATGAAAGGAGCGGTGCCTTGAATGTGTGGATAGCCAATCACTTTTTGGTCAAGTTCCTGCCAATTGTCAAGTTGTCCTGATTGCCCTGTAATTGTAGCATGCGAGGTCATTCCTAAAATGCGTTGGCGCAATTCATCCTCAAATCCGTTCATGACCGATAAAACGGTAATTAAAGCTGTTACGCCTAAGGCAATGCCTAACACAGAGGTTAGGGTGATAAATGAAATAAATTGTGTACGACGTTTTGCGCGTGTATAGCGCAAACCTATGTAGAAAATAAGAGGTTTAAACATTGAAGAATCAAAAAGTAATGAAGCAATTATGCTTTGGGGTTAGATGAGAGTTTGCGGCAGTGACTACAAAAACCATAAAGATAGAAGTTGTGATCCGTGAGTTCGTAACCAAAACTTTCTGCAATTTCGCGTTGTCGATTTTCAATGAATTCATCTTGAAACTCGTCAACTCTACCACATTTTACGCAAACCAGATGGTCGTGATGCCCACCATTGTCGAGTTCAAAAACCGAATTTCCTCCTTCAAAGTGATGGCGCGTGACTAAACCCGCTGCTTCAAATTGCGTTAAAACGCGGTAAACAGTTGCAAGTCCAATATCTTCATTTTCACTGAGCAGTATTTTATACACTTTTTCAGCTGTAAAATGACGCTCATTGGCTTGTTTTTCTAAAATTTGCAGGATTTTGGTTCTTGGTACGGTAATTTTCAAACCCGCATTTTTGAGTTCGTGATTTTCTTGGTTTTCCACCATAGCATCCTAGAAAGAAATGTAATTTGAGATATTGTAACTTTTTTTTAAATGCAAGCGCATGACTGTTTCGTCGAATTACCGTAGAATTTGCGACAATCTTCTCAATTTTATATCAATTTACTCAAAACTTCTCATGCGAAAATCTATTTTATCCGTCAGTTTACTGAGTTTGTCATTATTATCTTGTTCAACGATTTTGAATCACTTACCGTATGTTTACACCATTGACATCAATCAAGGCAACATTATTGATCAAGCGATGATTGATCAATTACGTCCAAATATGACAAAACGACAGGTGTTATATGTCATGGGAACGCCCATGCTTGTGGATTTTTTCCATGAAAATCGCTGGGATTATATTTATCAAATGAAAAAGGGAGGTGAGGAGGTCGAAAAAAAAGCCATTTCCATTTTCTTTGAAAATGACAAGATAAAAGGTATCCAAGGCGATTTAAGACCAAGTGCGTTGCCGGTTGTTAAACCGAGTACAGAGCAAACAGTTGATGTGCCACCGCGTGATTTAGAAAAAACGCTTTGGGATATCATGACGGGGTGGATCAATTATGAAGGAACTGATGCCGATAAACCAAAGCCGACAGTATTATCACCGTAATGCCTTTACGCTAAACGAGTGGATTAATCCTAATTTTAGGCGTGTGAGTGAGTTCACATTTCCTTGAATTTTTTATGGTCAAAAGTATTATCGATTCACTGTAATAACGCAATGATTTTTGTGCTTGATAAAAGTTTGATTTATCGATGAGGTTGCTTATATGTTTACAGATAAAACAATAAAATATTTTAAAAAAAATGGCGTTTTTTTTATTCAACTGAGTGTCTTAGTCTCGCTACTTGCCATACTATTTGAGTATGTGGCGACAAGCGATAGTGCAACGGTTGATGTGGTCAATGTCAGTAAAATTGATGCGCCTGCCCAAGCATCAACGTCAGCTAATGACGGAGCAGAAAAGAAAGAATCCAAAGCACCAAGTCCTGCCACATTTGAAGTTGATGAAGTGAGTCGGGAGATGCTCGACAATCATGCAAGTAATCCACAAGAAGCGTTATTAGAAGACACGCCTTGTTCACGTTTTGATGATGTTCACACTGTGTTTCGACGCAACGGCACCATCTCAAAAGCGCGTAATATAGAGCCATTTAAAAAGCCGTTGCCAGCTATGATTACGGAAATTCAATATACTTGTATCGATAAAGTAAGCGGAGCACCACACAGTAAAGCTACAACGATGGGGGTGGCGGTTGATGCGCAAATGAATATGTTGCGTTGCGTGCAATCGTCTTCGGATGAATCCCTCACCTCAGAGGCACGATTTAAACATATTCTTAATATGATGACACATCATTGTGGGTTTAAGTTGATGGAACATCGGGTTGTGGCTAAAGGTGAATAAACAGTTGGCTTGCTTATTAGCGATCATGTTTGTGCTTAGTGGTTATTGTTTGTAAAGATGGCTAATTTCAATGTACATATTAGCGTTGCTGCAAGTTCTACCACTCTAGTCGCCGCGCTTGGTGTCAGTTTACACTTTATGGATATGCAGCATACACCGTGGTTGATTTTTCTTGGCATTGTGGGAGGTATGTTGCCTGATATTGATGCCGTGAACTCGCGCCCTGTACGATTGCTTTTTACTGTTTTGGCTCTTCTATCAGCAACAGCGGTATTGTCTGCTACAAAAAAATATTATGGGCAATCGTATCAATGGTTTTTGTTGGCTGGGTTTGCTTATTGGTTCACGCGCTATTTGGTGCTGGTGTCTATTAGGCGATTTACAGTACATCGTGGCATTTTTCATTCAATTTTAGCCTTAT
Source organism: Methylococcaceae bacterium (assembly GCA_900299045.1). Taxonomy (GTDB): domain Bacteria; phylum Pseudomonadota; class Gammaproteobacteria; order Methylococcales; family Methylomonadaceae; genus UBA10906. The sequence goes on along the minus strand of OMIH01000178.1, from coordinate 405 downwards.
GTTTTTTTAGTTTATCGATAACGTGTATCAGTTATTATCTACTGAAACAAAATGCTGTTTATGCTTGGCTAAATGGGGCTTTCTTGGGTTTTGGTTTTTTTGTGCATTTATTGCTTGATGAAATGTACAGTGTCGACTTGAGTAATCGTCGGATTAAAAAATCCTTTGGTACCGCGTTAAAACTATTTCATTACAAAAATATCCCATCGTCAGTGTTGATGACGATTCTGACCCTTTTACTTTATTGGTTTTCTCCACCAGTATTGCCATTAATTACACTGAGCGACCGTATTTTTGCTTTAGTTGTTTTTTGATTTGATTTTTAAAATCTGTTTGCTAAATTCGCGCATAATCGCTTTTTACATGCTAAAATAAATTAACTTTATTAATTATCCTATTGTTTAT
>OMIH01000177.1 GCA_900299045.1 Methylococcaceae bacterium | reverse complement strand
TGGTCTGTATTACTTGCCCTTGAGCAAACATCTCTACCTAAAACGGATGAAATGTACACAAAAGCGGCAACATGGTTAAAAAGCGTTCAACGCGCTGATGGCGGTTGGGGTGAGGATAATTACAGCTATCACGACACGAGTTTTAGCGCTAAATATCACTTTAGTACGGCGTTTCAAACAGCGTGGGCGGTACTGGCATTATGTGCGGCAGGCGACGCACATAGCGCAGAAACTAAAGCGGGAATTGACTTTATTTTGCGTACACAAAAAGCAGACGGTGTATGGAATGATAAATGTTTCACTGCACCAGGATTTCCAAAAGTGTTCTATTTGAAATATCATGGTTACGATAAATTTTTCCCTTTGTGGGCGCTTGCTCGCTATCGTAATGAATTGGATAAAAAGTGATAACTGGAATTATTGTTGCCCTCGCTGAAGAGCTTAGTACACTAAAAACGCTACCTAATGTCCTTTGGGAACGCTGTTTGCGTCGCGGTAAGTTTATTTTTTTAACTAATGATGTCATTTTAGTTTACTCAGGAGCGGGGGCACAAAATGCTCGTAAGGCGGCTGAGTTAGCAATTAGCAAAGGCGCAACTCAACTTATCAGTTGGGGTTGCGCTGGTGCGTTGCATCATGAATTGAAAATGGGCGATTTAGTGCTCGCTGACAGTCTACTCGACAGCGATGGCACGCAAACTCCCGTGAATGCGGCTTGGCATGAACACGCAAAAACGATTTTAGGCGCGGACGTCACTGTCTATAAAGGCGCTCTGCTCAACAGTCACGATGTCGTGTCCACTGCCCAAGAAAAACAAGCTATCTACGAAAAAACCGGTGCGCTTGCTCTCGATATGGAAAGCTACGCCATTGCACAAGCTGCCCAACACTACGCACTACCTTTTCTTGCCATACGCGCTATTGCGGATCCGGCAAGCATGGACTTGCCCATTGCCCTTTCAAATGCGTTAAACGAAGAAGGCGAAGTGGATATCTCAAAAATCATTTTTTCACTCGCGCGAAATCCAAAGGAAATTCCACATTTGATTCAAATTGGGCAATATTTTCAAATAGCCAAGCGCAAATTATCCCTTGTCGCAGAGCAATTACCTCAAGTTATTGCGTTTGAGTCTGCGTCTGACTGATATCGTTGTTAGCAGTCGTTTTTCCTCTTGATTGCCTTTTATACCTAAATGAAGCACACCACCCCTTTTTTTTCGCGCCTAAAATTTTGGTGCAACCAGCAAATCGTGACTTTTCCTTGGATCGTTGTGACACTTGCAACGCTGCTCTGTATTGGAACGAGTTATTACGTTTATGCGCATTTAGCCGTCAATACCAACACTGCTGAAATGCTTTCGCCTGATTTGCCCTTTCAACAAAATCAACGCCATATAGACGAAGCCTTTCCTCAAGATGCTTACACCACGTTATTTGTCATTGACGCGAATTCACCCGAAGAAGCCTCACAAAGTGCAACGCAATTAGTGAATTTACTGCATGAAAAACAAGATCGTTTTTCATCTGCTTATATTCCAACGGATAATGATTTTTTTCGAAAACAAGCACTGCTTTATTTAGATACGCCCGATTTAAACACCGTGGCAGAGCAATTAACCAATGCGCAACCGTTCATTGGACATTTAGCGCAACATTATTCGCTCGATGGATTATTTGACATCATTGAACAAGCGTTAAGTGAAAAACAACAAGCACTGCCAATGGATTTAAACCCGCTGTTGCTTGCTGTTGACAATACCGTCAATGCACAACTTAACAATAAAAATCAATCACTTTCTTGGCAAACACTGCTCGCAAACAATAAACTTAACGATGACGCAAAACGCGTTCTCATTGTTGCTAAACCTATTGTTCATTTTGATGAAATGTTGCCTGTTGATGCCGCGCAAACCGCCGCGCATGAAATTGCGAATCAGGTCATGCAAACTAATGCAAATGTACGTGTTCGCATCACCGGTGAAAGTGCACTGGAACATGAAGAACTCGAAAGTGTCACAAATGGCGCGACACTTGCCGGTATTGCGTCGTTAATTTTAGTTTTTGTTGTGCAATGGATTGGTTTTCATTCACTGCGCTTGCTGATTATTACCTATATCGTGTTGATTATGGGGTTAATTTTGACGGCGGGTTTTGCTGCCATTACCGTCGGGCATTTGAACGTCATTTCCATTGCCTTCGCTACGCTCTATATTGGTCTTGGTGTCGATTATGCGGTACATATTTGCTTGTATTATCGTGAGCGTAAAGCTCGTGGTTATAGCAACCTTGATGCTATTCATCACAGTATCAGCAGTGTTGGCTCATCGTTGTTTTTATGTGCACTCACGACCGCATTAGGATTTTTAGCATTTATTCCTACCGATTATGCGGGCGTTTCGGAATTAGGCATTATTTCTGGCGGAGGTATTTTTATTGGATTAATTATCTCACTCACCGTACTACCTGCGCTGTTTTGCATTCTGCCGGTGAACCATCCAAAGCCAATTAAATCGGCTTTTGCACCGCAATTTATCGTAACGTTTCCGTTTCACTACTCAAAGCCTATTCGCGTTGTATCCATTTTACTGGCTATCGCTTCGTGCGCTGTGTTAACCAAATTAACCTTTGACGCGAATCCCATCAATTTGCGCGATCCAAACAGTGAATCGGTTTCGACGATTAAAGAACTACTGAAATCTAAGAATGAATCACCTTTTGCTGTATCGGGTTTAGCAACTAATTTGGATGATGCAAAAGCCTTAGCGGCTAAAATGAAAACCTTACCAGCCGTGCATGAAGCCATCACGTTAGAAAGTTTTGTGGCTGAAAATCAAGAAGAAAAACTCGCCATTATCGACGATTTGAATTTAATGCTAGGCAATCAACTTGATAATTTCAATGTCACGCTACCCGATGATCATCAGCAACGTGAGGCATTGATTAAATTTAATGAAAAATTAAAAAGCGCCATTGAATCAAAAATACAAAATGCGCCCATTGAAACACTTGAAACATTGCAAAGTCATATTCAAATTTTCTTAGATACGCATTCTGATGAGCCAAGCATTTACGCGCAACTTGAAAAAAATATTTTAGGTCTTCTGCCATATACACTTGAGCGTTTGCGCACCAGTTTAACTGCCAGCGAGTTTGGGTTAAACGATATTCCCGACGAAATCCGCTCGCATTGGGTGAGCAGTGAAGGTCGCTATAAAGTATTCATCACACCCGCTAAAGATCAAAATATCGACAGCAATATGAAAGAATTTGTCGCGCAAATTCAAAGCCTTGATAATGGGGTATCTGGTTTACCTATCGCTAATGAAGCCGGTGGTGATGCCGTTGTAAAAGCCTTTTTGCAAGCCTTTGGTGGCGCATTTATGGCAATTACACTGCTACTTTGGGCAATTTATCGTCATTTTAAACACATGGCGTTAGTGATTGCACCGCTCATGCTTGCCGCATTATTAACGGGCGCAACAAATGTTCTACTCGATAATCCCTTTAATTTTGCGAATGTGATTGCCCTCCCCTTACTTTTAGGCATGGGGATTGATAGCAGTATTTTAATTATGCACCGATTGCACTTTAATTTGAGTGAAAACGAAAACTTGCTTCACAGTAGCACCACGCGGGGCATTATTTTCAGCTCAATTACCACATTGTGCAGCTTTTCGAGTTTGTCGTTCACGCATCATCAAGGCATGGCAAGCATGGGGTTGCTATTATCGATTGGATTGTTTTTTACAGTCGTTTGCTCGCTAATTGTATTGC
>OMIH01000176.1 GCA_900299045.1 Methylococcaceae bacterium | reverse complement strand
GTGCATATTGTGCATGGTAAAGGGTATCGCTCGCAGGATAATTTGCCCGTTATTAAAAATGAATTAAATCAATGGCTCCGTCAGCATAAAGACGTGCAAGCATTTTGCTCGGCAAGCCCTAAAGACGGTGGAACAGGCGCTGTGTTTGTGCTACTGCGATTGTCAGACAAATATGGCATGGAAGATACCGACGCATTTTAGTCGCCTTGAAGCGTAATAACAATTTCTCGACCACTTGCATGATTGCGGTGTTCACACAAATAGATACCTTGCCAAGTACCTAAATTGAGTTTCCCTTTTGTTATAGGTATGGTCACATTTGAACCGAGCAGACTGCTTTTGATATGACTTGGCATATCATCACTGCCTTCGAGTGTGTGCTCATAATACGGTTCATTTTCGGGGACAGCGCGATTGAAAAAATTCTCAAAATCCATGCGCACGGTAGGGTCGGCATTTTCATTAATCGTCAACGAGGCAGATGTGTGCTTGATAAAAACGTGCAATATTCCAACGGAATAACTGGCTAATTCAGGTAATTGACGCACAATTTCATCTGTTACTAAATGAAAACCGCGTTGCCGTGCTTTGAGTCGAATTTCTTTTTGCAGCCACATAATCACTCGTTTTTTATTTTATGGTTTGAGTCCTACGCCAAATTTTGAACTCAATTTGGTAATCGTATTGATAATAAACGTCATTTTTTTCGCCTCGTTGGGGTCTTGCGGTGGCGCAATTTCAATTTGCGATTGTGCATTTAATTTTTGCTCTCTCAGTAAACGTAATTTGGTTTCTTTGAGCACGCGTTGACGTTCTAATTCGTTTTTTATCCGTTCGATAGTTTTATCTTCTTGAGCGGCTTTTTCTTGTTCTTTTTTACGTTTTTCTTGCGCTTCGCGTTTTAAACGCTCTTGTTTTTCATTTTCTTTTTTACGCACACGCTCGCGTTCGGCTTGCTCTTGCAAATAAATTTTTTCTTCTTTTATTTGCTCTTGTGAAAAGCGATAGTTTTCAAGCATCAGCCAGTTGTCAAAATCGGTTTGGAGCTGTTCGAAAAATGCGATGACGGTTTTTGTGTTTTCAATGCGCTCTATGCGACCTAGTTGCGTATGTTGACCTTCATCATCTTCACTTGAGTGATGCGGATGAAAACTAGCATATTCTTCATCAGTAACAGCATTGAGTCTGTCGAGCTCTTCATGTTCGCGCTTTAGATGATCAGTCAGCTCTTCTGCAATACGTTGATAAACGTCATTCCAATCGCAAAAGAAAACCGCTTCATTCCAGTTTGCCCAGCGATCAATACGCGACAAATAGCGACACACAATATCGTGTTCTTGAAATACACGTTTGTGTAATTCAATAATAAATTGTGAGCGTAGCGTACTAGAATTGAAAATATTATTTTTACGCGTAAAGACGCGATATCGATCTTCACTTGAGGCTTCTTTAAGAAAAAATAAGCCTTGAAGTAAATCGAGCTGTACATTGCGCGTTTCTTCTAAGCGCAGCTCTTCGGGCAGTTCCATGAATGCGAGCACGCTACGATTTAAATTTTCACGCTTATCGTTAATGAAAAATTCTTGTTTTTCAATTTGTTTAAGCAGTAGTGTGTCTTCGGATATAACAAACGGATCGGGACCATACATCATGCGCCATGCGTCTTGTTTGTCGGCTAGTTGACGCTTGAGATGGCGATAATGCTTTTCGAGTTTGCTGAATTCTTGTTTGTAAAAATCATAGTCAGCGGTGAAGTAGTAACGCGCCAAATTACGTTCTGCGATATAAAAACCGTGTTCAGCGGCAGCAATTTCATTGAGTTGGTCAAAATGCAATTGACAATACTCTGCTCCGTCTCTAAATCGAGTTGCCGATTTATCGCAAAAGTTAATTGAGCAGTATGACATGTGTTTTTTCCATCTATTTTAAAATTGATAAGCATTAACTGTGAATAGCATAACAATTCGTACGTCAATGCGCCAACGTCGCGCTTATTTTATTTGCGCTAAAAATTTATCTAATTGATTTGCAAAGGCTTGTATATCACGCGCTGATAATGGCGCAGGTCCTTTTGTATGCACCCCATTTGAGCGTAGCGTATCCATAAAATCACGCATATTGAGTCGCTCTTTAATCGTTTCATGGCTATACATTTCACCACGCGGATTGAGTGCGTGACCGCCTTTTGTAATTACCTCGTTTGCAAGGGGAATATCGCCGGTAATTACCAAATCGCCTGTGCTGAGTTTTTCCACAATAGTCGAATCGGCGACATCAAATCCCGCGCTTACTTGTAGCATTGTAATAAAACGCGACGGAGGAATGTGTATTGGCTGATTCGCTACCATCGTGAGTGCAATTTGTTTACGCTCTGCGGCTTTATATACGATGTCTTTTATGGCTTTTGGACAGGCGTCGCCATCAACCCAAATGTGCATGTGTATCCTTATGTGCTTTCAAATGCGTTTACATCAAACTCAACATGACAACCGCGCAAACCACAATAGCCATCTGGATTTTTAGCTAAATACTGTTGATGGTAGTCTTCTGCATAATAAAAAACAGGCGCAGGCATTATTTCAGTGGTTATCGACAAAAAACGCATTTTTGATAATTGTTCTTGATAATAATTTTTTGCCGCCATGGCAAGTGCTTGTTGTTGCTCATTAAACGTGTAAATGCCTGAGCGATATTGTGTTCCTACATCGTTGCCTTGGCGCATTCCTTGGGTGGGATCGTGTGATTCAAAAAACACTTTGAGCAACTCTGCAAACGTGACAAGACGAGGGTCAAAGGCAATGTGCACCGCTTCAGCGTGATGCGTCAGTCCTGAGCAAACTTCTTTATACGTTGGGTTTTCTGTTTGACCTGCAATATATCCAACCGCGGTACTATAAACGCCATACTGTTGCCAAAATCGTCTTTCTGCTCCCCAAAAGCAACCTAACGCAAAAATAATACGTTCCAAATGCGCAGGAAAGGGTGGTGAAATAACGTGTTGATTCACAAAATGCCGATGGTTCATTTGATTATCCTCAATTTTTTAAATCACTCAAAGCGAAATCGCTCTATTGCGCTCTTCACGCGCATAACCGCAATAACCAAAATGCGAATATAAAAAAGCCTCATTTCTGAGGCAGTCAGGTAGGAGGTACCTTTAAATTTATTCAAAGCACATGTTATGCCAGATTTTATTTTGACACCTCTGTTTACCGCATTGAAAAGTGATGAAAGACGACTTAAATCGACCGTCCATTTGTTCATTGCGGTGTCAATGCAACGTGCGTTTGTCATTCAATGGTGTATCCCATACCGTAAACGGCTTGAATAATGTCTTTTTTACCGGTAATTTTTTGTAGCTTTTGACGCAAATTTTTGATGTGCGTATCAACGGTGCGATCTGAAATATCGCGTTCATCCTCGTGCAACACATCAAGCAAATTAGCGCGTGAATAGACTTTGCCACGTTTATCAAGTAGCGTGGATAAAATGCGAAATTCACTTAATGTTAAATCCAGCAAAACGCCTTCACAGTATGCGTGACATTTGACTTTATCTAAACTAAATCCTGATACGGTTGGCAGGTCTGGTGAAAAGTTTTGCTGACGTCGAAATAGCGCTTTAATTCGGGCGACGACTTCTTTTGCGCTATAAGGTTTACAAATGTAATCGTCCGCGCCAATCTCAAGCCCTTTTAAGCGATCGGTTTCACCAATTCGGGCGGTGAGTAAAAATAACGGTACGGTTGAAAATTCTCGGATTTCTTTGCATAAACTAATACCGTCACGTTTAGGCAGCATAATATCCATTAAAATTAAATCAGGCGCATAATGTTTAACCCAACTAATCACATTATCTCCATCCTCAATAATATGACTCTCAAAGCCATCATGTGCTAAATAATCCGCCAGTAATTGCGCTAATTTAGGTTCATCTTCAACGATTAAAATTTTTTTATTTAGCATATTGCTTTCCAAAAATTAAAATTTTGGCAATTCAACAACAATGCGCACGCCCCCTAATTCACAGGGTTGCGCATAAATATAGCCGTTATGTGCTTTTACAATATTGTGGCAAATAGCAAGACCCAGTCCCGCCCCACCGGATTGACGATGGCGTGATTTATCCACGCGATGGAAACGCTCAAAGAGTAGCGGTAACTCTTTTTCATCAACGCTAGGCGCACTGTCATCAATGTAGATAATAATATAATCGGCATTCTCTAAAAGCGTCACGCGACAAATACCGTTATCATTTGTGTAGCGATAACTGTTTTCAAGTAAATTAGAAAATAACTGCACCAGTCGCATAGCGTCACCATTTACGCTCGCATCACTAACATCAGATTGAAAAATAAGCTGAATATGTCGACTGGCAAAACGATTTTGAAAGCTTACAATCAAAATTTTGAAATGACTTACGAGCTCGACAGGATTGAATTGATAATCGAGCGCCCCTAAATCTGACAGTGAGAGTTGATATAAATCATCGACAAGGCGCGTGAGCGAGAGCACTTCTTGCTCAAGTGATTGCAGACGCTCAGGCGTGGTAGCGCGTACACCGTCCACTAAGGCTTCAATTTCACCGCGCAAAACGGCAATGGGCGTGCGCAGTTCGTGTGAAATATCGGCTAACCATTGTTGTCGTGCTTGTTCACTTTGCGCCAATGCGCGACTTAAAATATTAAAATCTTTGGCGAGTGTGGCAAGCTCATCGTGACTTTTTTTAGCAATGGGAATTTGCAGTGAAAAATTTCCCGTGGCAAGCTGACGCATACCCACAGTGATATTTTGAAGTGGTGACAAAATTTGTCGCGCCATCAAAAAGGCTAAAAACAGCGACAGCAATAAGGCAAACACCATAATCCATAAATAGCCTTGCAACTGGCTTTCCATAAAATTGACTAATAATAAATCCGTAATGATGGGGTTTGGCTTGACGATTAACCAACCGATAGTATTGGTTTTAATTTTGTCGTTTTCCACCGTTTTAGCGGAAATCGGTAATTTGTATTCGGTTGAAAAATAAAACGGATGCGATGATTCTGTTGCGCCAATAACGGTGTTGTTATCAATATCAATAATGGAAATACGTCGCATATCAATCCACGTTGCTTCTGCGGGTAGGTGAGATTGGACGAGTTGAAATGAACTTGGATTTTTGGCTAGTGATGAGCGAGCGACCCAAGCTGACCATTCTTCTTGATCGCGCAATCTATCCCAACTTTTTTCCACTTGATAAAAT
>OMIH01000175.1 GCA_900299045.1 Methylococcaceae bacterium | reverse complement strand
TTTCATTCTAAAAAGGATAAAGTGTTCACTGAGCATCATTTTTTAGCTTGATTGTGTTTATTGGGTGTTTGTATATCAACACCTTGAGTTACAAAAGATTTGCTTTGGTGTTGATGTTGATTGTTGCTGTAAAAACAGGGCACAGGCAACAAGTGTTTATTTTCGAGCAGTTTAGCAACAGTGAAAAGTAAAATTAAAATTAAAACAATGACATAGCTATCGGCATAACGCTTGCTTATGTACTAATAATAGTTCTCTACTCTCAAAATCTTTTGCTACTTGCCTTGAATGAATAACGACCATAATCTTGTTTTATCAAAACCTCGCGTTAAACGCCATCATGTCGCTTTGTTTAGCACACTTGTCTTGTTGAGCCTAATTGGTACGAGGCTCTATTTCGAACCATTACAATCTGCGCAGCCACATGACAAGCCACAGCAATTAGGTGGCTCAAAGCATCACCACCATGATGATGGAGATAAGCCGGTGGTGATTACCGTGGAAACCGCGATTACAAAAGATTTCTCGGTGTATCTCAATGCACTTGGCACCGTAACACCGCTGCGATCGGTTACTTTACGTCCACGCGTTGAAGGTGAAATTACCCGTATCGTTTTTAATGAAGGGCAAAACGTGAAAGCGGGGGATTTACTCGCTGAAATTGATCCGCGTCCACTACAAATTCAACTGCAACAGTCAGAAGGTCAATTGCTTCGTGATGAAGCGCTACTCAACAATGCACAAATTGATTCACAGCGGTATCAAACCTTACTTGACCAAGATGCGATTGCCGCGCAGCAAAACGCTACGCAAGCCGCACAAGTAAAACAATATCAAGGTATTGTCGAAATGGATAAAGCACAAGTGAATAACGCCAAACTGCAATTAAGTTATACCAAATTAACGGCACCTATTTCAGGGCGCGTGGGACTGCGCCAAATTGATCAAGGAAATATAGTCCATATTAACGATACCAATGGTGTTGCTATTATCACGCAATTGCAACCCATTAGTGTGGTGTTTACGTTACCTGAAGATAAAGTGCCTTCGATTTTGCAGCGTCGAACCAATGGAAAATCTATTAGTGTGAGCGTTTATGATCGCGAAAATAGAGAAAAACTCGCAGAGGGCGAGTTGGTTGCGCTTGATAATCAGATTGATGCACAAACTGGTACGATTAAACTCAAGGCGCAATTTACCAATCTGGATGGACGTTTATTCGCCAATCAATTTGTTAATGTTAGAATGCACATAGATACCTTGACTCATGCTGTGCAAACGTCGAGTGCTGCCATTCAAACCGATGAACAAGGGGCGTATGTTTATGTCGTTACGCCAGAGAAAACAGTTCAATTACGTCGCGTAAAAGTTGGTCACATTGAAGGCGATACAGTGGTCATTTTGGAAAACTTAGCCGCTAATGAGGTCGTAGCGCTAGAAGGTGTTGATAAACTTCATGACGGTAGTCAGGTAGATATTGCACAAAAGGACGGGCAAGCAGTCGCCTCCGCGCCTCATAATGACATGACTCCACATGATAATTCGCATAAAAAACACTAAATGACTTCTTCTCATTCTCCCGTAGCGGTATTTAATCCGTCAACGCTTTTTATTCTGCGCCCTGTTGCGACATCGCTGTTAATGATTGCCATGCTACTGCTGGGTGGACTCGCTTATCGATTACTTCCTGTGTCGGCACTGCCTCAAGTGGATTATCCAACAATTCAAGTGGTCACACTCTACCCAGGCGCTAGTCCAGAGGTGATGACATCCGTGATTACTGCCCCGCTTGAGCGGCAATTTGGTCAAATGCCCGGTTTAACGCAAATGTCCTCGAGTAGTTCGGGGGGCGCGTCGATGATAACTCTGCAATTCAATTTAAATTTGAATTTAGATATTGCAGAACAAAACGTCCAAGCGGCCATTAATGCCGCGACGAATTTTTTGCCTAAAGATTTGCCCCAAGCGCCTGTTTACAGCAAAGTTAATCCCGCTGATACACCTATCATGACGCTGGCGATTCGTTCAGCGTCGTTGCCATTATTTAAAGTGGAAGATTTAGTGGATACACGTCTTGCGCAAAAAATTGCGCAGCTCTCAGGCGTTGGGATGGTGAGTATTAGTGGTGGACAGCGTCCTGCGGTACGCATTCAAGCTAATCATCAAGCGCTCTCTGCATACGGTCTGAGCTTGGAAGATGTGCGCAGTGCGATTTCAACCGCGAACGTCATTGAACCCAAAGGAATGTTCAACGGTGCGTTGCGCTCAGCGATTATTGATAGTAACGATCAACTGCGCTCTGCGGACGATTATCGCAAATTAGTGGTGACTTATCGCAATGGGGCTCCTGTACAACTCGCTGATGTAGCGACGATTATCGATGACGTGGAAAACAAACGCCTTGCTGCATGGGCAAATGAAAAATCCGCCATTATTGTCAATATTCAACGCCAACCGGGGGCGAATGTGATTGAGGTGGTTGATAACATTACTAATTTACTGCCAAAACTGCAAGCTTCGTTGCCCATTAGCATTGACGTACTGCCGCTCACTGATCGCACAGTGACCATTCGCGCCTCGATACATGATGTGCAATTTGAATTATTGCTGTCGATTGCGCTGGTCATTATGGTCATTTTTCTGTTTTTGCGAAATCTACCCGCAACAGTAATTCCCGGTATTGCCGTGCCGCTATCGTTAATTGGTACGTTTGCGGTCATGTATTTGGCGGATTTTAGCATTAACAATTTAACGCTGATGGCACTTACGATTGCGACGGGGTTTGTGGTGGATGATGCGATTGTGGTTATTGAAAATATCTCGCGTTATATCGAAAAAGGGGAATCCCCCCTAAAAGCCGCGTTAAAAGGCTCTGAGCAAATTGGCTTTACGATTATTTCGCTGACGTTCTCGCTGGTTGCGGTGCTCATTCCACTTCTCTTTATGGGCGATGTCGTAGGGCGTTTATTTCGTGAATTTGCAATTACGCTCGCGGTGGCTATTCTCATTTCAGCGGTGGTGTCACTCACCCTCACGCCTATGATGTGCGCAAGAATGTTACGCGCTCACTCGCATCAGCCAAAACAAAAACAAGTGGATTGGTTTGATCGCATTATTGAAGTATATGGTCGCAGTTTAACGTGGGTATTGCGTTTTCAAACACTCACGATGACCGTGTTTTTTACCACCGTTGCCTTGACCGTGTCGCTCTATATTTTTATTCCTAAAGGATTCTTTCCCACGCAAGATACCGGTATTATTCAAGGTTTTTCCGTTGCACCACAGAATGTATCCTTTGATGCGATGCGCGATTATCAACAAAAACTGGCTAAGACGATTCTCAAAGACGATGCGGTAGACAGTTTATCCTCATTTATTGGCGTAGATGGAGTGAATATGACGCCAAATGCGGGGCGTTTTTTAATCAATTTAAAACCCAAAGACGAGCGAAAAATCAGCGCAAGTGAAGTTATCGCGCGATTGAAACCCCAGTTAGCACAATTCAATGACGTCAAACTGTATTTAGTGCCTATTCAAGATTTGACAATGGAAAATCGAGTGAGTGGCACCCAATATCAATTTACGCTCGAAAGTCCTGATATCACCCTTTTAAATACATGGGCGCATCGTTTAGTGGATGAATTGGCGCAACAACCTGAATTCGCCGACGTGAACAGTGACGTGCAAGATCAAGGGCGACAAGTGTATGTCAATATTGACCGCAGTACAGCAAGTCGCCTAGGTGTGAGTACACAAGCCATTGATAATACACTCTATAGTGCTTATGGGCAGCGATTGGTATCAACGATATTTACGCAATCCAATCAATATCGCGTCGTTCTCGAAGCCAGCCCCACAGCGCAAATGCAGCCGCAGTCGCTCAATGAATTGCGGATTCCCTCAAGTCATGGCACGCAAATTCCCCTTTCAGCCATCGCTGAGATTTCCGAGCGCTCAACGCCACTCGCTACTAACCATTTAGATCAGTTTCCCGTGGCGAGTGTTTCGTTTAATGTCGCGCCTAACGTATCGTTAGGTGATGCGGTGAAGGCGATTGAAGAAACCAAAAAAGCGATTGAGCTGCCGCTGAGCATTCGCACCCATTATCAAGGCGTGGCTTTAGCGTTTAACGCATCGCTGAGCAATACGGTATGGCTAATTGTTGCCGCAATGATTACCGTATATATTGTATTAGGCGTACTTTATGAAAGTTATATTCATCCTATCACTATTTTATCCACGTTGCCATCAGCAGGCGTGGGGGCATTATTGGCGTTGATGATATCAGGAAATGATCTCGATATTATTGGCATTATCGGCATCATTTTACTGATTGGGATTGTAAAGAAAAACGCCATTATGATGATTGACTTTGCGCTTGATGCAGAACGTAAACAGCAATTATCCCCGCGTGAAGCGATTTTCCAAGCGTGTTTGTTGCGATTTCGCCCGATTTTAATGACCACATTAGCCGCTTTACTGGGGGCATTGCCGTTGATGATAGGGACGGGGGTGGGAAGTGAACTTCGCCATCCATTAGGGATTACGATGGTGGGTGGTTTACTACTGAGTCAATTACTGACACTCTACACAACACCCGTGATTTATCTTTGGATGGATAGCTTATCGAAAACGGTCACGCAACTGGGGAAAAAACGATGAATTTATCCGCGTTGTTTATTCATCGCCCTGTTGCCACCAGTTTGCTCACCCTTGCCATTGCCTTAGCGGGAATTTTAGCGTTTTTACATTTACCGGTGTCGTCCTTGCCGCAAGTCAATTTCCCCACCGTCAATGTGCAAGCTCAGTTACCTGGTGCCAGTGCTGAAACGATGTCAACTTCGGTTGCTATGCCCCTTGAGCGAGCGCTTGGGCGCATTGCGGGGGTGAATGAGATGAC
>OMIH01000174.1 GCA_900299045.1 Methylococcaceae bacterium | reverse complement strand
CGTGGGCGGAAGGTTTAGATGGTAGTCTTGATCAGGAGGAGTTGGGTAAATTTGGGTTAAAAAAATTAACGGAGGGATTGGTTGCTGCACATCAGACGAAAGCCAATCAATTTACATTCGATGCGTTTAGTAACATTGATGCGTATACGAATTATCTCGTAGATCAAAAAGCCATCGACACTGAATTTAAACGATTGCTACATCGCCACGCCATTCAATGGATGCGCGAGCGCTATGAAGAAGAAAAGCAAACACTCGCGTGCATGACGTTTAACGATATGATTAACCGTCTTGATTACGCACTTGATCAGGGGAAAAACGCACTGCGCCTCGCCAATGTGATTCGTGAGCAATACCCGATTGCGTTGATTGATGAATTTCAAGATACTGATCCAGTGCAATATCGTATTTTCTCTAAAATTTATCGGGACCCAGATTCTACACTACCTTTAGCTTGGTTTATGATTGGCGACCCTAAGCAAGCTATTTATTCGTTTCGCGGAGCGGATATTCACACCTATTTGAAGGCGCGTGAGGCAACAACCGGCAATCATCACACGCTCGGCACGAATTTTCGCTCAACGCAATCGTTAATTTCTGCGATTAATCAAGTGTTTCTGCATGGCGATAAAAACGAGCTAGGAGCGTTTCGATTTCAAAAAAATCAAATCAATCCTTTGCCATTTCTTCCCGTGGGCGCAAAAGGGCGCGATGCTGTTTGGACTGTCAATGGAGAATCAGCCAACTCCCTGACCGTTTGGCATTGGGCGTCTGATGAGGCGATTTCCAGCGGTCAATATCAAAAACACATGGCGCAAGTAGCGGCAAGTGAGATCGTGGCACTGCTCAATTCAACTTCGACGGGATTTAAAACAGAAAATGGGGAATGGCGACGAATCAAACCGGCTGATATTGCCATTTTAGTGAGAACAGGGCGTGAAGCGGATGCGATGCGTCGTGTTTTGCGGCAACGCAAAATACGCAGTATTTATCTATCAGAGCGTGATAGTGTTTATCAATCTCCGCAAGCGCGTGATGTCCTAATTTGGCTAGAAGCATTTGCCTCGCCGCGTGATGAGCGTAAAGTGCGTGCAGCGCTCAGTACCGCCACATTTGGCTTTACCTACGAGCAACTGCACGCATTCGTGCTAGATGAAGTCGCATGGGAAAGCCATGTTGAGCGATTTATTGATTATCACAGTCGCTGGCAAAAAGAAGGCATACTCGCCACCATTCACGCCCTGCTGCACGATTATGAACTCCATAATGTGCAAGAGAGTACACATGACAGTGAGCGGCAATTAACCAATATTTTGCATTTAGCTGAAAATTTGCAGCAAGACAGCCCCAAACTGGAAGGTCAGCAGGCGTTAATTCGCCATTTAGCAGAACTCATTTTTAAAGCACATAATCAAGGCGGGGACGAAACCATTGTACGTCTTGAAAGCGATGCGGATTTAATCAAAATTGTAACGATTCACAAATCCAAAGGTCTTGAGTATCCATTGGTGTTTCTTCCTTTTGCGTGTAGCTTTCGAGAAGAAAAAGAAAATGAGAGCAGTTTAATTCAAACCAGCGATGAAGCGCGTTTGCGTGAAGATTTACGTTTGTTTTATGTGGCTGTCACGCGAGCGAAGTATGCGTGTTGGCTTGGTGCTGCGCCTGTTAGAAAAGGAAGAGGGGAGGCTTGTCAGCTAGAACTCACTGCGATTGGGCATTTACTCGGCTGGCAAGCAGGAACACCCGCGGGGGCACTGCATCAACACCTTGCAGAGATGAAAGCGGATTGCGAAGACATAGGGATTGTCGATTTACCCACTCCCACATTCGATGATTACCATGATGATACAATCAGTAATGTGGCGTTAGCGAGCGCGTTGACATCAAGCACCTACATTCCTGACGATTGGTGGGTAGCGAGTTACAGTGCTATAGCGAATTCACATCAAAAGTCCGCGAAACGTCTTCCAGCCGAAATCGAAACTGCGCAAGATGATGCGCAAAAAGAGGATGGCGATTCAACAGAACCATCGAAAGAATCAACACTCTCCATTCACACCCTGCCAAAAGGCGCTACCCCAGGGGTGCTAGTACATGCACTCTTAGAACAATGCGCTCATCAAGGGTTTAAACAGGTATCGCAACAGCCAGCGTTGCAACAGCAACTCATCAACCAAGTTTTCAAAACCAAAACATGGACGGAAGACAAAAAAGCCATTATGCAAAACGCGTTGCAAGGGTGGTTAACGATGGAGCTGGTGGCGGAGCAGGGGATTCGATTATGTGAGTTAGCGTCTGCGCAATACAAAAGCGAGTTGGAGTTTTTAATTGGTGCTGAAAACGTGAATATTGAAAAATTGGATGCACTCATACGGCAACATACGTTTACCAATCGCCCCCGCCCCGCGCTGGCAAAAAATCAACTACACGGTCTGCTCAAAGGATTTATGGATTTAGTGTTTGTTCACAATGAATACTATTTTGTGGTGGATTATAAATTTAACTGCCTTGGTGATAGCTCGGCTTATTATTCGGACGAATTATTGACACAAACCATGCTCGACCATCGCTATGATTTGCAATATAGCCTCTATTTGTTGGCATTGCATCGACTACTGAAACTTCGTTTAGGCGAAGAGTACGCTATTGATACGCATCTTGGCGGGGCGGTGTATCTATTTTTACGAGGAAATCAGCGCGTGTTCGCCAAACCGTCACGCGAATTT
>OMIH01000173.1 GCA_900299045.1 Methylococcaceae bacterium | reverse complement strand
TGCTATTGTCATCGAGGGTGATCATTTCTTTATTGTAGAGCGTTGTTGCTAATGGCGACGAATACGTCTTTTCTCCATGCTCGCGCAATGGAGTGGCGATGTAATCGAGCACACTGATAACATCGTTGTGAGTGGGTGTATCGCCACTTTGTTTAAAATGCACCGAATCCATTAAACCAATGGTCATAAAAAACAGCAAGATAATCAGCGATGCCATTCCCATGTGATTTTGTTTAATGGCAGTTAATGGGCGTTTTAAGTGTTCTTTATCGTGCAAATAATAAGCAATAAAAAGTACAAAACCCAATAAGCCAAAAATCAACGCATCCGTCCACAGGACTACCATATCAACCCCATTCCACTCTAAAAATGATTATCTAACCACAACACAATTGCGTCCCGAACTTTTAGCTTGATACAGCAAGCTTTCTGCCGCAGCAATCATATCATCTAAATTGGGGCATAAATCAGTTGTCACGCCAATACTAACGGTAATATGGATGCTTTCATTAGGGTGAATGTCAATAGCTGTGTTTTCGAGTACTTGTCGAAAACCATCAAATAATAAAAATGCTTCGCTAGCCGGCAATGCAGGCGCGATAATACAAAATTCTTTGCCACCATATCGCGACACAAGGTCTTGCTCACGAAAATGGCTTAACATGACTTGCCCTACTTTTTTCAGCACAACATCACCTAAGTCGTGTCCGTATTTTTCGTTAATTAACTTGAAAAAATCAATATTAATAATAGAAACGGCAAGTGGATTTTTTCGATTAGCGCAAGCGAGCAACGGAATACCTAAGCGTAGTAATTGTCGGCGATTATGAAGTCCCGTTAAGAAATCCGTGACCGCTGCTTTTTCAAGTGACACCATTTTTTGATAATGCACCGCATTCTCGAGTGCAATCGAAATTTTTGACGTGAAGACTTCTAATAGCATTTGATCGCTTGAGTCGATGGCATGCTCACTACACACGAGTGCAATAGTTGCCTTGGCCGCCCCCGTTTTTAAATAAAACGCGCTGTAGTTCCCTGCAAATTGGTGCTCACGTTTAGCGAAAGCACGTTGAATTAATTCGGTAAGCTCGCTATGTCCACATGAGCCATCTAAATTACATTTTAGGCAACATTCAAATTCATTGGTAACGGCGGTAATTTTCATATTATCCGCTGTGGCTGGCGTATAAGATTGATTTATCGTTTCTTCAATGCAAATAATGCCTTGTGGTTTGCAGTCTAAAAATGAACTCAGTTGCGTCAAAATACCTGATGAAAATTCATGCATTGATTGAACTTTAAACAGTGAATCTGAGCTTTGTAGAATTTTTTCTAAGCCTGTGCGCGTTTTGTTTAGCGATACAATGGTTTCATAGGTACGCAATGCAGCGACAACTGTTGTGAATAATTTTTGTGCCGTTAATTCATTTTTGGATTTGTAGTCATTAATATCATAATCAATAATGACACGCTCTTCAGGGGCGTGTCCAGGTTGACCTGTGCGTAAAATGATGCGAATTGCATTATTGCGCAGTTCATCACGAATAATTTTAACTAACTCTAAACCCGCATCATCCGTTTCCATGACAACATCGAGTAATACCACAGCAATATTGGTTTGTTTAGTTAAAATGTCGCGTGCCTCAGCGGCACTGTGGGCGCTAATGAGCTCAATAGGGCGATTTTTAAAAACAACATTGGCTAAAATAAGGCGTGTAACAGATTGAATATCCGCATCATCATCAACCACTAAAACGCGCCATGGTTGCGCTAATAGTGAGGATGTTGATTTCGCTGTGGTGGGTGTATTGGCTTTGAGATTAAGAGTGTTTTTTTCAATCATGGGATTTATGTTCTATTTTGACGTTAATAAATGTGTTGACTGCACGTTAGAGTTGCCGTGCAAAATTGAGAATAAACGTTGTGCCTTCACCTTCAATACTTTGTAGCGTCAATGTCCCTTTTAACTTTTGATGAACAATATTATAGACTAAATGCAAACCTAAACCACTACCACCGTTACTGCGTTTGGTCGTAAAAAATGGATCAAAAATTTTACTTTGAATGTCAGTTGGAATGCCTTTTCCATCATCGCTGTAGCGTAACTCAATGCGATCATTGGCGAGTTCAATAATATGTAATTGAATTGTACCGCATTGATGAAGGTCGTAGGCATGAAGTAATGAATTCATCACGAAATTTGTAATAATTTGCGAAATGGCGCCTGGGTAATTAATTAGCCATAAATTGGTTGGGCAACTAAGTTGCACTTTAACGTTGGTTTTTTTCAGTGCAGGGCGAAGACTAAATAACACCTCCTCAAGATAAATTTTTAAGTTGAATTCACGTTGGTTATCGCTGGTTTGGTCAACTGCGACTTGTTTGAAACTATGAATTAAATCTGCTGCACGATGGCAGTTAATGACGCTTAGTTGAGTGGATTGCGCTGCGAGCTCAAAATAAGCCTCTAATTCGTCTCCGGTTAAATTACCCTCTTTATAGCGTGTAGACGTTTTTTGCGTTTCATCACTTAAAAAAGAGGTTGACGTGAGTGTAATCCCCAAAGGTGTATTAATTTCATGCGCAACACCCGCCACTAAGCTACCCAAAACCGCCATTTTTTCAGCTTGTACAAGGCTTTGCTGTGTTTCTTGCAGTAGTGCTAAGGCTTCTTCGGCTTGGTTTTTAGCAAAAAATAATTCTTGTGTGCGTTTTTGTACTTGGTACTCAAGTTGAGTTTGTTGACTGTGAAGTGCTTCAAATGCACTTTCCAAACGTTTTGTCATTAAATTAAAGGCATTGGCAAGCGCTGAGATTTCATCATCACCGACGACAACAGCGGATACGGTGTAATTGCCATTAATAATTTCATGCGTCACTTCGCAGAGCTTATCGATAGGTTTGACAATATTTCGTCCTACCACTAAGGCAATATAGAGCGCAAAACCAATCAATGTCATGGCAATCATTGCCACGCGCCATTGCATTACATTGAGGGTGGAGAAGGCTTCTTTTTGATCTAAATGCGCCATGACGCAACCCCCACCCATCTCTGGTACAAAACGAAAGCTATGAATAATCTCTATATTTCGCCTGTCGACATCGAGTATTTCTAAATTTCCTCGGGTGAGGCAATGTTGCGTGGCGTGATCTTCTGAGGATTCACCGTGTATTTGGCGTGTTAGCAAATGTGGGCGTGTGACAAAAAAACCGTTTGCATCCAATAAAAATACATCCCCTGAAATACCCAGTCCGGAATTTGCCATGAAGATATGTTGTATTGCTTTGAGTGGATAAATCAAGACTAAGCAATCAAGCGTATTATCATTACATACTTTAGTGTAATAATGGTGCTGATTGAGGCCACTAGGCTTGCTAAATCCAACGAGTTGTTTTTCTTGAAAGGGTTTTATTTTGATAACGGGCGCTTGCCCAACGGTTATTTCTTCGCCATTTGCATGCGTTAGCGTTGCACTGAGTGCCTCTTCATCGTCAATAAACGAGAGTAAGTTCTCTTTTATGCACGCATCGGTGTCATGTTGGGATGGGTTATTCTGGTTACATTGTGTGAATAGATGATTGAGGAAATGTGCTGCGCGCAGGTTTGATGCGTTAAATAGGGCAACGACTTGTTCAAATCGCGTGTCGGCTACGGTGGCAACTGCTCGAATTTGTGTTTTTTTGATGTTTTCGGATAAATAATCGTAGCCGAGATAGCCTAATATACTGGTAGGCAGCAGTAAAAATAACGAGGTCACGCCCATTAAACGCGTTTTGAGCGAATGTGGAAAATAGGTGGCTATCTTTTGACGTAGTGACATGCGCGTTTATATTCCATGTGAATGGTGTGTTGTGATGATAATCTTTTTTATCAAATAACAAAATAACGAAATTTAAGGTTTTTGTATTTTTTTCAAGTGAATTTTTAATGATGGTTTTATTCTTTTTTGACCAAACCGGTTAGAATAGCCATGTCTTAGTCTTAATTAGCTTTTTAGAGGTTTTATGAACACACCCAAATTGATTGCTGCATACAGTGAATTCATGCGTCATTTACATGAAACGATGGAAGAAACCGTCGATTCGTTTACCGACGCATTTGAAACATCGAAAGAAAAAACGCGTGAATCAACAGATTTAACAAACGACGAATTAGAAAGGGTGTCGGGACACGTGAAACGTGATATTGAGCACGCTGCAAAAAACTTAGCATCGCACGATAATGATTCACTTAGCGAGTGGTTAAAATTTGATATTGAGTTAATTGAAAATTTAACATGGGATGCGTTTTTAAGTGTTGCCGATAAGACACGCATTGAACTCGCTAAACTCGAACATGATGCGCACCTACATCATAAATATGAAAGTGGTTGTATTACGATTGCCGGCACATTTGTATGTGATGACTGTGGTAAAGAAATTTCATTTAAAACCACTAGCCATATTCCACCTTGCTCGACTTGCCATAATCACACGTTTGTGCGTCGATGAACCCATTAGCGAAAGCATTGAAATTTATGTTGCGCTGCCACTAAAATGGCAACAACACTTAAACCTATCTTAATCATTAACGAGTGTGTGACGAATTATGAGCATGATAAATAGCGGATTACTTGAAATTTTACTTTTAGCGCAACACAAAGCAGATATTAAACTCGGTCTGCACAGTAAGCGTGTGGCGTGCTACGCCTTCGAACTTGCGAAGGAACTTAACCAATCTGCTGAATTTAAAAAACGCATCTTTTTAGCGGGATTAATTCACGATTTTGGTTTTTTAAAGTTAGATATTGATTTATCAAAAACGTCATTGCATTTGCCGTTGCAAAAAGATGCAGAATTTATTCAGCAACACATTACCGAAGGTGAAGAACTGCTGGCTAAAGTGATTGCAGATAAAGGTATTATTGATATCATTCGTCATCATCATGAAAAATTTAATGGTGAAGGGTATCCCGATCAACTTAAAGGGGACGATATTCCACTCGCTGCGCGAATTTTGGCGATTGCTGATTTATATGACGCGATGATGGTGGGGGATATGTATGGTGACGAGCGCTCTGTTCCTTCGGATGTGGTAAATTATTTGAAAAACACCGCAAGTGGAAAGGATCTTGATCCAGAATTAGTGGATGTCTTTTTAGGGTTACTTGAACGTACACCGGTCTTTTATTTACCCGTAGAAGATAATGATTTGCGCTTATATAAGGTCGTTTATCTGACGCCAGGTGTCTTAGAGCTGGGCGATTTATGTGATCAGTATGGCACCATTTTAGTTGGCAAAGGCGCGGAGTTAACAGAACATCGACTTGAGCAAATTCGTTCAAATTATCGCGGACAAAAAATTATTTACGTTCCAACACAAGAAAAAGCGTAATTTTTAACATTTAGATTTAGAGAAAAAAGGAAATAAACCATGTCAGATTTTAGTCATGTCACTGTTGTCAAAAAAGCCAATGTCTATTTTGATGGTCATGTGACAAGTCGTACACTTAAATTTGCAGACGGCACAACAAAAACACTTGGATTTATGCTGCCTGGTGAATATGTGTTTAATACCGCTGCGCCTGAAATTATGGAAATTCTTTCGGGTGAATTGGAGGTATTGCTACCTGGAGAAGATTGGATTTCAGTTGTGGGTGGACAACTGTTTAATGTGCCAGCGAATGCCGCATTTACGGTGCGCATTCACCAAGGCACGGATTATATTTGCTCATTTTTGGATTAATGTCGTCTTTTTAGCTAAAAAATCGTCTTACAATATTGCCTATGTTACTTAGTAACATAGGCAACTATCATCTATCGCATTTTATTTTTTTACTTCAATTTTTAGGATAACCATTTTGATTTCCACCGCAAACATCACCATGCAATTTGGCGCAAAGCCGTTATTTGAAAATATTTCCGTCAAATTTGGTGACGGCAATCGCTATGGTTTAATTGGCGCAAACGGCTGTGGTAAATCCACTTTCATGAAAATTTTAAGCGGAGACTTAGAGCCTTCAAGCGGGAATGTTAGCGTGTCGCCTAATGAGCGTCTAGGTAACTTGCGCCAAGATCAGTTTGCTTTTGAAGAATTTACCGTTATTGATACGGTGATTATGGGTCATAAAGAATTATGGGCTGTTAAAAAAGAACGTGATCGCATTTATTCCTTGCCTGAGATGAGTGAAGAGGAGGGAATGATTGTTGCTGATTTAGAAGTGCAGTTTGCGGAAATGGATGGTTACACAGCGGAGTCACGCGCGGGCGAGTTATTGCTAGGTCTTGATATTCCTGTGGAACAACATTTTGGTTTGATGAGTGCGGTTGCCCCTGGCTGGAAATTGCGCGTGTTACTTGCGCAAGCGCTCTTTGCAAATCCCGATATTATGCTACTCGATGAGCCAACCAACAATCTTGATATCAATACTATTCGCTGGCTTGAAGATGTGCTCAACGAGCGTGGTTGTACAATGGTTATTATTTCCCATGACCGCCATTTTTTAAACAGTGTGTGTACGCATATTGCGGATATGGATTACGGTGAATTGCGCGTATATCCCGGAAATTATGACGACTACATGGTCGCGGCGTCAGAAGTGAAAGCACGTTTACTGGCGGGTAATGCGAAAAAGAAAACGCAAATTGTTGAGCTTCAAGCGTTCGTGCGTCGTTTCTCTGCGAACGCATCAAAAGCTAAGCAAGCAACGTCACGCGCAAAGCAACTTGAAAAAATCAAGCTCGATGAAGTAAAACCGTCAAGTCGTGTGAATCCCTTTATTCGCTTTGATGAAACAAAAAAATTGCACCGTCTTGCTGTTGAATTGGAAGATATTAGCAAAGGCTACGGCACAGAACCGTTATTTAAAAAAATGAATTTAATGATTGCTGCCGGTGAGCGCGTAGCAGTTATTGGTGCAAATGGTATTGGTAAATCGACGTTACTTAAAACGTTAGTGGGTGAATTAACACCCGATACCGGTATTGTGAAATGGGCTGAAAATGCGGAAGTGGGTTATTTTGCGCAAGACCATGCTACTGATTTTGCTGAGGATATGACGCTTGTTGAATGGATGACGCAGTGGCGCAAAGAAACTGATGACGATCAAGCAATTCGCGCAACGCTTGGTCGTTTACTCTTTTCACAAGATGAAATTAACAAATCAGTCACGGTATTGTCGGGTGGCGAAAAGGGGCGAATGTTATTTGGTAAGTTGATGTTGCAAAAACAAAATGTGTTAGTTCTTGATGAACCCACTAACCACTTGGATATGGAATCGATTGAGTCACTCAATACCGCACTTGAACATTATCCAGGAACACTCATTTTTGTCAGTCATGATCGTGAATTCGTTTCTTCATTAGCGACACACATCATCGAAATTAAGGCAGACAAAATTATAGACTGTAATGGTAATTACGAAGATTATTTGGAAAGTCAGGCAAAATAACGCATGAAAAAACAACTTGTTTTGTTGCCAGGTTGGGCAATGCACAGCGCAATGTGGGGGGATTTTGCCACGCAACTCTCACAACAATACACGTTAACGTTAATAGAGCATCTACCATCACACGACACGCTCGATGAGGTGGGAGATAGCATCATGGCGATGTTGCATGATGAACCGTTTTATTTACTTGGTTGGTCTTTAGGCGGAAATGTCGCGCTCAATCTTGCACAGCGTTATTCAGCACGCGTTCAAGGTGTTATTTTATTGGCTAGCAATCCTTGTTTTGTTGCAAATGACACATGGATGGGAATGCCTTTAGTTATGTTTCGCGCCTTTGCACAGCAAATACAAATTGATGCGAACGCAACATTGCAACGCTTTCTTGCCGTGCAGTGTCAAGGGATTGTGCGCGGTGATGAACAACTAGAGAAGCTCAACGCGCGGTTTGCATCAAAAGAGGCAATGTCTTTAAATGATTTAATGCAAGGTTTGTCCTTATTAGAAAACGATGATTTACGCGACACA
The DNA here is from genome assembly GCA_900299045.1 of Methylococcaceae bacterium. Classification (GTDB taxonomy): domain Bacteria; phylum Pseudomonadota; class Gammaproteobacteria; order Methylococcales; family Methylomonadaceae; genus UBA10906. Next base: position 9,028 of record OMIH01000173.1, on the reverse strand, counting down.
TTAGCCAATTTGACGTGTCCCATAATGGCGATACTAAGTGACAGCGATAGGTTAGTTCCCGTTGAGATTGGGCAAGCTATGCAAGTGCTGCAGCCTAATCTACAGCTACATCTCATTGAAGGAGCAGGGCATATCCCCTTTTTAGTAGACACGCAAGGGTGCGTCAATATTGTTCGTGCATTTATCGATGGCATTAGAGAAAATTAAAATTAAGCATTCTTTTGCTGATGCCGTGGACACTTACGATAGTGTGGCAAGTTTACAGCGTCAAATTGGATACGATTTACTTGCTACTCATGCGTTGGAACAATTGCATGGTGTGGTACTCGATTTGGGATGTGGAACAGGATTTTTAACGCAACAACTAGTGCCGTATGGCGACAATATCACATTAATCGCGTTGGATTTAGCACAAACCATGCTGCTACGTTGCCGTGAAAAAGTAGGTCACCAATCGCATTATCTTTGCGCTGACGCAGAACATTTGCCGCTACAGATGCAATGTGTTGACACTATTTTTTCAAATGTTGCGTTGCAGTGGTGTTATCCCGTTGACGATGCACTCACGGAGTTGCATCGCGTTTTGACCGATGAGGGCACTGTCCTTTTTAGTACGTTTGGCAGTGATACATTGCGTGAGTTAAAAGTAGCGTGGGCTAGGGTAGATGATTTTGTGCATGTAAATGATTTTTATACGTTAGAGCGTTTACACACCGCCTTAGAAAATGCCGGTTTTGTGGATATAACCTGCAAGTGTACACAGTATTTGCGGCAATATGCTAATGTACTTGAATTAATGCACGAATTAAAGCGCATTGGTGCACATAATGTGAATCAAACACGTAGCAAAGCGTTGACAAGTAAAAAAACGCTAAAAACGCTGATTTCAGCCTACCCCAAGAATGAAGTAGGGGGCGTTGATGCGACGTTTGATGTGATTTATGTCATGGCGCGTAAAGCATGACGCTAAAATTCCCTAATGCTCATGGGCATGAGTTAGCTTATAATTATGCGGTAATTTTTACATTTTCACTTTTAGGAAAAATCACAATGAAAAAACTCACCCTTTTGATGTCACTTGGCGCATTTATGTTTACGTCGGTTGCAAGCGCACACGGTCCTGTTCGTCAAAAAGTCGAAGAAGAAATCACCATTAATGCACCCGCTGAAAAAGTGTGGGGCATCATCAAAGAATATAACGATTTATCTTGGTTGCCAGTTGTTAAAGGCGTTGTGGCAACCGGTGGCAATGAAAAAGGGGCATCGCGTGTATTGACATTGAAAAATGGCGGCACGATTACCGAAGAATTAAAAAAATATGATGCGGCTAAAATGACTTATGCCTACAAAATTACAGACATTAGTACATCGCACACGATTACACATTCTGGCGTCGAAGAAAAAGTGCCTGTTTTCCCAGTGGATAACTACGCAGCAAGTATTGAAGTGGAAAACAAAAGTGGTGCGACCGTGGTTTCTTGGAAAACCGGTTACTATCGCGCTTACATGAATAACAATCCACCTGCGGAAATGAATGAAGAAACAGCAAACAAAGCAGTGACAGCGGTATTGAAAGAAGGTTTGGCTAATTTGAAATCGTTGGCTGAAAAATAAAGGTGCGAAAACCAGTACAATGGATGGCAGCGATGGGTGTCGCTGCCGTTTTTATTTCTCACCCCGTATCGGCTCGACCGTTCGCATACATTACCAATCAATTAGGTGATAGTGTGTCGGTGATTGATGCCAACACCAATACCGTGCAAGATAGCATTCCCGTAAAAGGGAAGCCTGCAGGTGTTGCCGTGTCGCGTGATGGTAAGCGTGTCTATGTTTCAACGCCTGAAGCGCGAGGTGTTGCGGTGATTGATACGCAAAAAAAAGCAGTCATTGCCACTATTGCGCTCAGTGAAGGGGCACTTGGGATAGTGGTGTCACCGGATAATGCACGTTTGTATGTTGCTGATTGGTATGCGCATAGTGTGAATGTCATTGATACACATACGCTGCAACTAATAAGCACGATTGCTGTTGAGAAGTCACCATCAGGTCTTGTGGTCAGTGACGATAATCATTGGCTTTATGTGGCTAATCGATTGAGTAACTCTGTGTCGCAAATTGATTTGAAAACGCTCAAAACACGCAATGTCACCCCTGTTGGGCAGCATCCTTTTGGCATCACGCTGGACAGTAAAAATGAACGTCTTTATGTTGCGAATGTGCAAAGTGATGATGTTAGTATTCTTGAAACGAAGACCATGCACCTCATTGGCACCGTTAAAGTGAATAAATTGCCTTATGCGGTAAGTTTGGCAAAAGACGATACCTTATTTTTTGTGACAAACCAAGAAGATGGCAACGTGTCGGTTGTTGATACAAAAACGTTGCAGGTCATTAAAGAGATTACGGTTGGTGACAAGCCAGAAGGGATTGCAACGCATACGGACGATACGCATGTCTATGTAGCGAATTGGTTTGATAATACGGTTTCTGTCATTGATGCGCAGACACTTGAGGTAAGCGACACAATTAAAACGGGTTCAGGAAGTCGCGCGTTTGGTCAGTTTTTCAGTCGTTAATTGTATGCCCGCACGCTCAATTATTCACAAACTTCCTTATTTTTCAGATAGTGCTGCACTTTTTGCACCTTACGCAAAACAAGCGTGGGCGGTATTTTTAGATAGCGGTTATCCGAAAAGCCAGCAAGGGCGTTATGACATATTAAGCGCAAATCCTATTTGTACGTTTGTGACCAAAGCAGGTATCACAACCATTTCAAATGCGAATGAAACGCTTATTTCTAATGAAAATCCCTTCGATTTACTCAAAAGTGAATTAAGTCGTTATAGTGAGTTGTTTTGTTCACCACAAACTGACGTTGAGTTGCCGTTTAATGGTGGTGTGATTGGTTATTTTGCGTATGATTTAGCGCGTCATTTAGAGCATCTGCCTCAAATTGCCAAAGACGCTGAAAACATGGCGGATATGGCTGTGGGGATTTATGATTGGGCTGTCATTGTTGACCACGATGCCGAGCAAAGTTATTTAATCTGTTACGATGCTAATAAAACAGACATGCTCATTCACCAATTTAGTGAAATAAGGCGTGTGACGGATGCGGTGCTATTTTCACTTCAAAATGACATTCAAGCGAATTTTTCAGCGGAAACGTATAAAAAAGCTTTTCATAAAATTAAACATTACCTCAAAGAAGGGGATTGTTATCAAGTTAATTTAACGCAACGTTTTAGCGCAGATTGTCAGGGTGAGCCGTGGGCAGTTTACCAAGTATTGCGTGAAGTCAATGCGGCACCGTTTAGCGCATATATTCATTTTCCCGATGTCAATGTATTGAGTTCATCACCTGAGCGTTTTTTAAAATTAACGGGGCGGCATGTTGAAACAAAGCCAATTAAAGGCACGCGTCCGCGTAAAATGCAAGACCATGAAAATGTCATGCAAATTTCAGATTTGCAAAATAGTGCAAAAGATCGTGCTGAAAATGTGATGATTGTCGATTTACTTCGAAACGATATTAGTAAAGTGTGTGAAACGGGGTCGGTGTGTGTACCTAAGTTATTTGATATTGAAAGCTACAGCACCGTACATCATCTTGTCAGTACCGTGACAGGGACGTTAGCACAAAATCAACATGCGCTGGATTTGCTAAAGCATTGTTTTCCGGGAGGGTCTATTACAGGAGCGCCCAAAATTCGTGCTATGGAAATCATTGAAGAAATTGAACCTAATCGACGCGGCATCTACTGCGGAGCGATAGGCTATATTGGTTTTAATGGTAATATGGATACCAATATTGCCATTCGCACACTCGTCCATTCTGATAACACAATTCGTTTTTGGGCTGGTGGCGGTATTGTGAATGATTCCGTTGTGGAAGATGAATATCAAGAAAGCTTTGATAAAGCCGCTGCTTTATTTCAAGTGTTAAAACGTTTTCAATTGTAGACTGCGTTTATGCGCGTGGTGAAACTGGGCGGTAGCTTATTTGACAATATGCCACACAACATTTTCGCGTGTTTAGCCTATATTGCAACCCAATCAATACCCACAATCGTGGTTTGTGGGGGGGGCGAATTTGCTAATTGTGTGCGTCATGCGCAACGTCAATGGCATTTTAGTGATGTTTGCGCTCACGAAATGGCGATTCTTGCCATGCAACAAACCGCATTGATGAGCCAAACGCTTTTTCCTGCTTTTACCTTATTTACGTCTGTCCAAACCATGCCATACCCTAATTTAGCGATTTGGTTCCCCTCAATACACGAGCTTAATGCCAATCGAGTACCTGCATCATGGGATATAACCTCAGACAGTTTAGCGGCATGGCTTGCCAATCAAGTTCAAGCAACACAGTTACTTGTGATTAAGGCATGCGATGTAGATTCTAATATTGCAATAGATGACTTAGCGCAAAACGGCATTGTCGATGCACAGTTTCCGCATTTTGTGAAAAATGCCTCTTACCGTGTCACCATATTAAGTGCGAGCGCTTTTTTGAATTTATGAAACAAGGCTATTTTATTACCGGTACGGACACCAATGTGGGAAAAACATGGGTGACGCTTGCGTTGATGACCTACTTTAAACAAAAAAAGTTGAGTGTGATGGGAATGAAACCGGTCGCATCAGGTTGTGAGAACATGAACAATCTGTGGCGCAATGCTGATGCACTGGCTATTAGGCAATATAATTCTCTGTTGGTTGATTATGATTTGATTAATCCTTATGCGTATGAGCGGCCAATTTCTCCTCATTTAGCGGGCAAAGCCAATCCAGTCAATTTAGAACTCGTATGTTCACATTTTCACACATTACAGACAATGGCAGATGTTGTTATTGTGGAAGGGGCAGGGGGGTGGTATGCACCACTCAATGATACGCAAACTATTGCAGATTTAGCGCAAGTATTACAGTTGCCCATTATTTTGGTCGTGTCGATTAAATTAGGGTGTATCAATCATGCGCAATTAACATTTGAAGCCATTGAAAACGCGAAATTATCTTGTGTGGGTTGGATTGCAGTGTGCAATGATGAAACGTTTGATTGCATAGCATCTACTGTTGATTCATTGAGAGAACGATTATCGACCCCATTACTTGGCGTTTTGCCTTATCTTGACGAAGCAAATTTCGATTATCTGGCAGCAAAAATCCATTTTTGACATCGAATTTTGCGTGCAAATGCGTATAAAATGGGCTTATCTTTGCGTATTTTATGGTTAAACTGGACAAAATGTTGCAACACGGTAAAATTACCCCACTTTTCACTGCTTACTTGAATAAAATGTCATGGCGATAATTACTGTTTTAAATGGTCCAAATTTAAATTTATTGGGCATACGCGAACCCAGTCATTATGGCAACCAAACGCTTGCTGATATTGAGCACACATTAGGGACTCAAGCACAGCATTTAGGGCACACGTTGCATTTTTATCAAAGTAACGCAGAACACGAGCTTATCACCCTCATACATGAAGCGTATGTGAAGGGCGTGGATTTTATGATTATCAATCCTGCCGCGTTTACACATACGAGCGTCGCTTTACGCGATGCACTGCTTGCAACAAAAATGCCGTTTATTGAAGTTCATCTATCCAATGTACATGCTCGTGAACCGTTTAGAGCGCATTCGTATTTTTCAGATATTGCGCAAGGTATCATTTGTGGACTGGGTGCAACGGGTTATGAATTAGCATTGCAAGCCGCTGATCGATTAGTCACAAAAGAGTAGTAACAAAAAAATAGCCTTATATTTAACCCCAAGAGAAGAGATCATAAGTCACCATGGATATTAGAAAAATAAAAAAACTCATCGAGATTATCGAAGAATCCGATATCGCAGAAATTGAAATAAAAGAAGGTGAAGAGTTCATTCGTATTAATCGCTACAGTACAGCGGTTGCACCAGCCGCCCCTGTTGCTTACGCTCAACCTGCCCCTGTAGCGGCGCCAGCTGCACCGTCAACAAGCAGTGATGTGGGGGGAGCACCTGCAGAACTTAAAGGTCATGTGCTGAAATCGCCTATGGTGGGTACATTCTATCGCGCGGCATCACCAGGCAGTAAAGAATTTGTGACAGTCGGTAAAACGGTACAAGTAGGTGATACACTCTGTTTAATTGAAGCGATGAAAATTTTGAATCAAATTGAAGCAGATAAGAGCGGTGTTGTTACTCAAATTTTAGTGGAAAATGCTGAACCTGTGGAATATGGTCAGCCTTTATTCATTATTGAATAATTAGCGAGGCGTTATGTTTGATAAAATTGTCATCGCCAATCGCGGTGAAATTGCTTTGCGCGTGTTGCGTGCGTGTCGTGAATTGGGCGTTAAAGTCGTTGCCGTTCATTCAGAAGCGGATCGTGATTTAAAGCACGTTCGCTTGGCAGATGAGTCTGTTTGTATTGGTCCTGCGGCATCATCTGAGAGCTATTTAAATATTCCCGCTATTATTAGCGCCGCTGAAGTGACGGATGCGCAAGCCATTCACCCTGGTTATGGTTTTTTGTCTGAAAATGCAGATTTTGCTGAAAAAGTAGAGCAAAGTGGTTTTGTTTTCATCGGCCCTAAAGCGGAAACTATTCGCATGATGGGTGATAAAATTTCAGCTAAAAATGCCATGCTTCTTGCCGGAATTCCTTGCGTACCAGGTAATAATGATCCGCTTTCTGATGATCCTAAGAAAAATTTGAAGCTCGCTCAAGAAATTGGCTACCCTGTCATTATTAAAGCCGCTGGTGGTGGCGGTGGTCGCGGTATGCGAACAGTGCACACGGAAGCCGCTTTAATTAATGCCATTGAACTGACAAAATCTGAAGCGGGTAGCGCGTTTGGCAATCCCACTGTTTACATGGAAAAATTTTTAGAAGATCCACGTCACATTGAATTTCAAGTTGTCGCTGACTCACACGGCAATGCGATTCATTTAGGTGAGCGCGATTGCTCCATGCAACGTCGTCATCAAAAAGTGGTCGAAGAAGCACCAGCACCGTTCATTACCGAAGAACAGCGTAAATTCATTGGTGAGCGTTGCGCTAAAGCGTGTATCGATATTGGCTATCGTGGTGCAGGTACGTTTGAATTTTTGTATGAAAAAGGCGAGTTTTATTTCATTGAAATGAATACACGCGTGCAAGTTGAGCATCCGGTGACTGAAATGGTCACGGGGTTTGATATCGTCAAAGAACAGTTGCGTATTGCGGCGGGGGAAAAATTATCCATCACGCAAGATCAAGTTAAAATTCAAGGTCACGCCATTGAATGCCGTTTAAATGCAGAAGATCCTCGTACTTTTATGCCGTGTCCGGGTGTTATTGAACAGTTCCACATGCCTGGTGGTCCTGGTATTCGTTGTGAAACACATATTTACAATGGTTACAAAGTGCCCCCTTATTACGATTCAATGATTGGTAAGTTAATTGCGCATGGGGAAACACGCGAAAGTGCCATTGCGCGTATGAATACCGCGCTCAATGAAATTATTATTGATGGTATTAAAACGAATATTCCGCTGCAACATGACATTATGACGGATAATGCGTTTGCGGTGGGCGGTCAAAATATCCATTATTTAGAGAAAAAGTTGGGTATTTACTAAATGCCGTGGCATCAGTTAACGGTCACCACCACTGAAAAATCCGCCCCTAAAGTCGCTAAGTATTTTACGCATTTAGGCGCGGTGTCGGTGACTTATTTAGATGCGCAAGATGAACCCGTTTATGAGCCGCGCATTGGCGAAACCAAAATTTGGACGAATACGCAAGTGGTTGCGCTGTATGAATTAGAGGTTGACATGGATGCGGTTAAGCGTGCCATCAACCAAAAATTTCAGCATCACGCACTCGACGATTGGCAGTATGAATACATTGACGATCAAGTGTGGGAACGCGCGTGGATGGAATTTTATCATCCCATGAAATTTGCGCAGCGACTTTGGGTGTGTCCAACCGGTCAAGAACAGCGCGAAGAGGGGACGGTCTGTTTGACGCTCGATCCTGGTCTTGCGTTTGGCACGGGAACGCATCCGACCACCGCGTTATGTTTAGAGTGGCTGGCGGGTGCTGATTTAGAAGGTGTTACGGTGATTGATTATGGCTGTGGCTCGGGGATTTTAGCTGTTGCTGCGGTTTTGCTTGGCGCAAAAGAGGCGTACTGTGTTGATATTGATCCTCAAGCGTTAACGGCGACGCATGATAATGCGATTAAAAATAATGTAGCCAATAAAATTCATGCGTTTTTGCCTGAAGACTTTTCGCCCTTTAAAGCGGATGTTGTGCTTGCCAATATTTTAGCGAAACCCTTAATTGACTTATCCGGTTCTATTTGCGGACTGGTGAAAGAAAATGGCGCGTTAGTGTTGTCTGGTATTTTAGCAGAGCAAGCGGATAGCGTGATTGATGCTTATACTAAGCAAATTGAGTTTGCACCGCGTGTGCAACAAGAAGATTGGATTCGTTTAAACGGTAGTAAACGCTAAATGGCTGTACAACAAGATGACAAACAAACCGCATGCCCACTTTGTGGTTTACCTGTAAAAATTCATGATTTTTTACTCAAAACATCGCAAGGTGACAAATGTTTTTGTTGCGCAGGGTGTTTGAGTATCTATCAATTATTTCACGGCGAAGAATAAGGTTCGCCAACCTATTTATTTTAAGGAAAACTGATGAAAGCTTGTGATTCATGCGTTTCTAATCGCGTTGCGATTGGAAAACATTATAAAAATATGCCTGTTTGGGTACGCGCTATTGGAATGATATTTATTTATTTACCCATTATTACATTGCCGTTTATTTTTTTAAGTCCCTATTTATCGTATTACCATTTGCTTATGATGGGCGCACAAGATGTCAAAAAATTAAAAGACTTCTTACCGGAGCGTGAAACCCATCGTTATGATTTGAAAAATCAAATTACCATGGATGGTTCATTTAAAGCGAGTACGTCACAGTCAAAGTTGTTTTGGATTCTTAATTGCACATGGTATTGCCCTGTGAGCGTGGGTTTATTTG
>OMIH01000172.1 GCA_900299045.1 Methylococcaceae bacterium | reverse complement strand
ATTTGACGACTTTGCTCATTAAATTCGTGATTGGGTAGCACTGAATCGTAAAAAATCGTGAGCTCTTTATCGGCAATTTCAACGCGTTCAATGGGTTTTGTGGCAAGAATGAAATAATCATTGAGAAAAGAATAACGAATGATAGCGTGAATAACGGTATCAGCCACTTTTGCAGGCAATAATAATTCACCTATTTTAAATTTGATAATTCGCGGAAGCGACTCCCCTTCTTCGCTCCCTAATCGAAAACTCATATTGAAATACAATGGCCACGACTTCGTCGGCAAGACAACGGAAACCGTGCAACGCACTTTATGATTTACAAGTTCAACATGAATCGTACTTTGGAGATATTGGCTCAGTAAATAATTGCCAGCCAAATTTAAATCCGTTTGTGTTAGCGTGATTTTGGCAAGTTCAGCCGGTTTTATTTTAGTTCCTTCATACAAAATTTTACGCGCTTGCGTGATATGCTCTTGTGTTAATTTTGTTGGTGTCGGTTGATTAGTTTGAAAACTCAATCCACACGCTAAAATCAGTAGGCATAACAAAAAAACACTCACAATAATATGTGATATCACGTACGCCAAATGAAAAAAGCGAATCCTCCACATAGTTATTTGATAGAAAGCTGTAAACCAACTGCTTTTAAATGAGATGCTTCATGTAATAAATCAGCATGCGTGAGGGGCGAGCTATCAAGCCAGCCTTTTGGAAACTGCAATTTCATGCCGAATTTACTTAATGATAATTTGAATTTTGGTACGTCATAATCTTGTCTACTTCGATGCAATAACACGGCTAAACGTAATAAAACAGCTAATTTTTGCGCGTCATGATTCCATGGTGTAGGCAAATCCGCAAAAATTTTGGCTGGAAATTTTCGTCGATGCGCCCTAACAATACGAGCCAGCACCATTTGATCTTGCCGAGAAAAACCTGCAAAATCCCCATTTTCAATGACGTATGCACTATGTTTATGATATTGATTGTGCGCAATGTCGTGACCTAATTCATGTAATTGCGCCGCCCAATGCAAAAATTGCTGCGCCTCTTGAACGTCGCCCCGTAAATAATTTTTGGGCAATTGCTCAAGCAGATAATCTAACGCTGAGATGACACGCAGCGCATGGGAACTATCTACATGATAACGCTGTGCAATACTTCGCACGGTTGCTGATCGAATATCGTGATCGTAAATACGCCCAACCAAGTCATGAATGAGTCCTTCTCGCAATGCGCCATCTGACACCGTCATTTGCGTAATGTGTAAACTTTTAAATGTGGCATAAACAATCGCCACGCCTCCCACAAAAACGGGCAAACGCTCAATATCAAGTTCGGGTAAATTTAAATTATGAATATGTGAACAAGCGTGAATATGCGCTACTAACTGCTCTAAGCCTGCCAACGTAATACCATTATTACTCCAATTTTTGGCGAGCAACACTTTATCAATGGCACGTAAACTGCCTGATGCCCCAATGGCTTCATCCCAATTTTTACGTTGAAATTTTTGCTCAAATGGCTCTAAACGACATTGCGCGAGTAAAACCGCTTGATTAAATGCCTCTTTAGATAATTTACCTTTTTCAAAAAACGCGTTACTGACCGACACGCATCCCATCGGCAGGCTTTCTTTGTCACGCGGATTATCACCCGATCCAATAATAAATTCTGTACTACCTCCGCCAATATCCATGACAAGACGCCATTTTTGTTGACTACTACTTAAACTATTTGCGACGCCTTGATAAATCAATCGAGCTTCTTCAATTCCAGAAATAATGTGAATAGGATGATTGAGCGCGATTTCGGCTTTTTCTAAAAATTGCGCCGCATTTTTTGCTGTACGCAGTGTACTTGTTCCCACAATACGAACACTGTCGGGTGAAAAATTGCGAATGCGCTGTCCAAATCGTTCTAAACAGGCTAAAGCACGCGTCTGCGTTGCGTCGTCGAGATAATTTTTTTGATCAAGCCCTGATGCCAATCGAACCATTTCCTTTAAGCGATCAACCGTTTGTAATTTCCCGTCTTTTAAACTACAAACAATCATGTGAAAACTATTTGACCCTAAATCAACAGCAGCAACAAAACTAGGTGGTTCTTTTATCACAATACAATCCTAATTGTTTTGACAACGTGGCGTTATTGATTTGTCCAGCCACAAGTTATCAATTAAACGGGTTTTGCCAAGTGTTGCGGCAACTAAAATAATTAAATCATGATCATCAACACCAGCAAACGCTAAATCAGCACGTCGCGCAATAGTAAAATAATCGATAACAAAACCGTGTTGCGCTAAAGTAGCAATGGATTGCTTTTCAACTTCCTCAAACGAGTAAGAGCTATGACGTAATTGATCGCGTGCTAGTTGGAGTGTGTTATAAATTTGCGGTGCTACTTTGCGTTCCGCTGCTGTTAAATAACCATTTCTTGAGCTCATTGCTAATCCATCATGTTCTCGCACAGTGGGTACGCCAATAATATCAATAGGGAAATTTAAATCACGCACCAGCGTTTGAATAATCACAAACTGTTGAAAATCTTTTAAGCCAAAAAAGGCGCTATGCGGTTCAATAATATTGAGTAATTTACTCACAACCGTCGCCACACCTGAAAAATGTCCACGGCGTGATGCGCCACAAAAATAATCAGAAACACCTTCCACATGAACCGTCGTCTTTGCGTGTGGCGAATAAAGCGTATCGACACTAGGCAAAAAAACAGCGTCACAGCCTTCATCGGTTAATTTTTGGCAATCTTCTGCTTCTGTTCGAGGGTAGTTAGCAAAATCTTCATTCACGCCAAATTGAGTGGGATTAACAAAAATACTGACAACTACTCGATCTGCGTGTTGCTTGGCTTCACGCACTAGGGTCAAGTGACCTTCGTGTAAATTTCCCATGGTTGGAACAAACGCAATGCGCTCTCCACTGTGACGCCAAAGTTCAATACACTGGCGAATGCCTGAAATCGTCTGAAATGTTTTCACCATATCACCCTCATCAAAAACTATGCGCAGGCGTTGGAAAGTCACCTTTTTTCACTGCGTTGTAATAATTTTCTAACGCACTTTCAATTGAATTCGTTTCGCTTAAAAAATTTTTGGAAAATCGTGGACGTTTTCCTGTGCTTATACCTAGCATATCGTAAACGACTAACACTTGCCCATCACAATCAACGCCTGCGCCAATACCAATGACAGGAATGTCCACTATTTCACTAATGTGCTTTGCTAGTACTGCAGGTACGCACTCTAATAGTAGTAAACTCACGCCAACTCGCTGCAAGGCAAGCGCGTCATTAATTAACTGATCTGCACTATCAAGTTCCTTACCATACACTTTGTATGCTCCAATTTGATGAATAAATTGAGGCAACAAACCTAAATGCCCACACACCGCAATGCCTTGTTTAACTAAAAATTCGACGATATCAAGTCGTGCGCCTTCAAATTTAACTAATTGTGCGCCTCCCTCTTGAATCAGTTTTGCAGCAGATTTTGCCGCTAATTCAGGCGTGCTGTAGGTCATAAAAGGCAAATCGGCAATCACCAGTGCATGACGTGATGCGCGTGTTACACAGCGCGTGTGATAAATCATATTCTCAAGTTTCACAGGTAGTGTAGTAGCGTGTCCTTGTACAACCATCCCAAGGGAATCACCAACCAAAATGACTTCAATACCCACCGCATCAATTAATGCCGCAAAACTCGCATCATAAGCTGTTAAACAGGCAAATTTTTCTTTGCGCTGTTTCATTTTCAGTAAATCAAGGTGCGTCAAAGGCTGGTATACTGAGGACGAAGGATAACTAGCATTCACGCGACAAACGCTCCAAACCATTTAAAGGGCACGCATCAACAAGCTCAGATAGGTACTGCCCATCGATGCGTAAATTAGGGGAAATCTCAAATAAGGGATAAAGCACAAAAGCTCTTTCTCTTATGCCAATGTGAGGCACAATTAAATTCGGCAAATCAATTTTCGCATCACCGTAAAGTAAGATATCAATATCAAGTGTACGCGCTCCCCAGCGTTGCAAACGTACTCGCCCTTGTTCATTTTCAATACATTGCATCGCAGACAATAACGCTAAGGCGGGTAATGTTGTCTTAATTTGCATCACAGCATTAACATAATCGGGCTGATCTTGCGGCCCCATGGGTGGACTACGATATAAACT
>OMIH01000171.1 GCA_900299045.1 Methylococcaceae bacterium | reverse complement strand
GGAGCAAACGTGCGAATAGCCTATTATGGTTAGAGCAAAAGCTCGTATAAAAACCGGATATACGTGTGCAGTCGTACCTAAATCCTGATGTGAAACATGCTTGCAAAATGGGAGGACTCCACATACAAAATGGGAGGAGTCCATATGCGTTTGGTGCTTTAAAAAGCCCCCGAATGTAAACAAGCTGATTACTATTCCTATAAACTATCCAGTTGTAATTGTTCGATTACTAAATGGCAATTGATTGCCTGTGATGCTTATTTACAAGCTACAATCGATCTATTACGATTACAAATCCATTCACTCCACGATCCGGCATATAGCTTAGAGCCGCTCAATCCTGCGTACTCCATCGCCAATAAATTATGACACGCTGTCACCCCTGAGCCACAATAATGCATCGTATTTTCGGGTGGTTTATTACCTATCACCATTTGGAATTCCCGATGTAATGTCTCAGGGGATAAAAATAAACCCGATTTGTCTAAATTTGATTGAAAAGAGCGATTGACCGCATAGGGAATATGTCCTGCTACACGATCAATTGGCTCGATTTCACCGCGATAACGCTCGGGGTTTCGGGCATCAATTAAACAACTCTTTTTTTGTGCGAGTGCGTTTTGAACTTGTAGCGCCGTTAAACAGTGGGCATCGTTCAAATAAGGTCGAAAAGTCGTTGATGTAATGTGAGGTAGGGTTGTCACTAAATCGAAATGTGTTTGCCAAGCTTGAATCCCGCCATCTAAAACGGCGACTTTTTCATGTCCAAGCCAATACCGTAGCATCCACCACAAACGACTCGCAAATGCGCCACCAGCATCGTCATAGACAACAACTTGTGTATGATTTGAAATGCCCCAATTTCCTAGTTTTTCAACTAACACTCTCACATCAGGCAACGGATGGCGTCCTGTGCAAGGCGTTATGCTTGACGATAAGTCATGCTCTAAATGTGCATATCTCGCATACGGAATGTGTCCGTGTTGGTAAGCATTTTTGCCTTGTTTTGTATTTGCCAATGAAAAACGGCAATCAATGATTACCCAATCAGATTGATGCAGATGTTGATTTACAGTTTCACTCGAAATTAACGTGTTGTAATTCATTGCGTAAGGTTCCCATGGTGTCATCTAAAAAGTATTCTCTGCGCGTATCATAAAACACAATAGGATAAGTTGAGTAAAATCATTTTATCTGCTTTTTTACATATCACTTTATTAGATAATCCTATCTAAAATCATCATTTTATATTTCCTCTATTTTTCATTACCATGCGTTCCACTATTACTGATTTATGAGAAGATAAAAAATCATGAGCCAAAGTCGCATTATGCCGGCGTTTCGCCCAACGATAAGTTTTACGTTGTTTTATTTAAGTCTTGTTGTTTTGATTCCGTTAAGCACGCTGGTGTTTAAAAGTTTTGAGCTACATTGGAATGATTACGTGGATATTATTACCAATAAACGCGTGCTTGCTGCATTTCGAGTGAGCTTTACTACCTCACTTGGCGCTGCTGCGGTAGCGAGTTTTTTTGGTTTTATTGTGGCGTGGGTGCTGGTGCGTTATTCATTTGCGGGTAAACGTTTTTTTCATGCGTTAATTGACTTGCCTTTTGCGCTGCCAACGGCAGTAGCGGGTATTGTACTTGCGACCATTTTTCAGCCAAGTGGTTATTTGGGGCAATTTCTAAAACAACACTTTGAATTACAAATTGGCTTTAAGCCATTAGGCATCGTTGTCGCGTTAATTTTTATTAGCATTCCCTTTGTGGTGCGAACAGTTGAGCCGGTATTGCAAGAATTTGATTCGCGTATGGAAGAAGCGGCATCAAGCTTGGGAGCGACACGTTTACAGGTGTTTACGAAAATTATCTTTCCTAATATTTTTCCTGCGCTACTGACCGGTTTTGCTCTGTCATTTGCACGAGGCGTTGGGGAATATGGGTCTGTTATTTTCATTTCAGGCAATATCCCGTATGTATCTGAAATTTTACCTCTACTCATTGTCACTAAACTCGAACAATACGATATCGCCGGTGCAACAGCCATTGGTTTAACAATGCTGATTATTTCGTTTGTCTTGCTCTTTTTTATTAACGTACTGCAACATTGGGTGCGCAAGCGCTCAGGTCAAATTTAGGATTTACACTATGTCGTCGATTTCAACTAACGTCCATCAATCTACATTAGACGATCCAAAATGGCTGCGGTGGAGTTTAATTGCCATTGCGCTGGGATTTATCATTTTATTTTTGTGCGTACCGCTGCTTTTGGTCATTATTCAAGCCTTTTCAAAAGGCGTTGCCGCGTACTTTAGCGCCTTAAATCAGCATGATATGCTCGCCGCCATGCGTTTAACGTTATTGACTGCATTAATAACCGTACCGCTCAATACCATTTTTGGCGTGGCGGCGGCTTGGGCAATTACGCGTTTTGATTTTCGAGGGAAAGATTTTTTAATTACGTTAATTGATTTACCGTTTTCAGTGTCACCAGTGATTTCAGGATTGATTTTTGTGTTGATGTTTGGAGCACAAGGGTGGCTTGGGCATTGGCTAATGGCAAATGATATAAAAATCATTTTTGCTGTACCGGGTATAGTGCTGGCAACGCTTTTTATTACGTTTCCATTTGTCGCTCGTCAACTTATCCCCTTTATGCAAGAAATGGGCAGTGAGGAGGAAGAAGCCGCTTTATCGCTTGGGGCGAGTGGTTGGAAAATGTTCTTTTTCATTACATTACCTAATATTAAATGGGCGTTGCTTTACGGTGTGCTGTTATGTAATGCGCGAGCGATGGGTGAATTTGGCGCTGTATCGGTGGTGTCTGGGCATATTCGCGGTTTAACAAACACCCTACCACTGCACGTTGAAGTGAGCTACAACGAATACGACAGCGTCAGTGCGTTTGCCGGTGCATCCATTTTGGCGGGACTCGCCATTATGACCCTCATTTTAAAAACGTTGCTTGAATGGAAACAGCAATCCAGTCGACAAAGCCATTAATTCTGATATTTAAGAGAAAATAATTATGAGTATTTTACTTTCGCACATTAGTAAAAATTTTGGCGATTTTTCGGCGCTGCACAATATTGATTTGGAAATTCCAGAAGGGGAGTTAGTTGCTTTGCTCGGTCCTTCTGGCTGTGGAAAGACCACGCTTTTGCGTATTATTGCAGGTCTTGAGCAAGCGGATAGTGGACACATTTTCCTTAACGGTGAGGATAAAACAGCCCATCATGTCAGTGAACGCGGCATTGGGTTTGTGTTTCAGCATTATGCGCTCTTTCGACACATGACGGTATTTGATAATGTCGCATTTGGTTTACGCGTCAAAAAGAAGGAGCATCGCCCTAATGAAGCAATTATTGCCAAAAAAGTTCACGCGCTTTTAGAATTGGTGCAACTCGATTGGCTACATGATCGTTTTCCCGATCAACTCTCAGGGGGGCAGCGTCAACGCATTGCACTTGCCCGCGCTTTAGCGGTTGAGCCGTCGGTATTACTGCTTGATGAACCGTTTGGTGCGCTGGATGCGAGTGTGCGTAAGGATTTGCGTCAATGGCTGCGTAATTTGCACAATGAACTTAATGTGACGAGTATCTTTGTAACGCATGATCAAGAAGAAGCCATGGAAGTCGCAAGTCAAGTGGTGGTGTTAAATAAAGGGCATATTCAGCAGCAGGGATCACCGGCGGATATTTATGATTACCCTGCGAATGTCTTTGTGTCGAAATTTATTGGGCAAACGAATGAATTTCATCTGCATCGACACACGAGTGATTGGCTAAAACAGACGGGCTTGCATATTCCACAGGAAAGCGACAGTATCGCGCATGTGCGTCCGCACGATATCGAAATAATCAACGCACTCGATGGAAATTCACCTATTATTCTCAAAGATTGGCAACATTTAGGGGCACTTATCCGTGTTGAGTTAACTAAAAAATTACACGAAAGCGAACCGAAAACGCTTTATGCAGAAATGCCAAACGAACAATTTAAACGGTTAAATTTAACGCGTGGCGATAGAGTCGAATTAAAAATTCGTCAAGCACATTGGTTCAATTCATTATGAAATTAAGTCAGATAGAATTATTTCGTGTCCTTAAGGAAACCAATTTTAGTCTGTCGCAAGCCGCAGATAAAATGAACATTGTGCAATCGGCAGTCACACGCCAATTGCAATTATTTGAAATGGAAATTGGATCGCCCTTATTTGAACGTAAGGGAAAGCGATTAATTGCCATGACACCGTTAGGGCTTCGTATCATGCAAGAAGCCAATGCTATTCATCAAGCGAAAAATAATATTCAGTCACTTGCTTTAGATCATCTTGATAGCAGTCATGGTGTTTTACATATTGCTACCACGCATACGCAAGCAAAGTATTTTTTGCCTAAACCTATTTTGCGTTTTAGAGAAAAATATCCCGGTGTGCGCATTTACATGGATGAAGCATCACCCGAGCAATTGATTGATAAGTTACACACGGGCAAAGCAGATATTGCTATTTGTACTGAAAAAGTTGCGGATGATACCTATTTAATGGTCAAGCCTTGCTATGAATGGTTTCATTCAGCCATCATGCCAAAAGATCATCCGCTTGCGCAAGACGATATTACCCTTGAGCGACTTGCCTCGTTTCCTATTTTAACCTATAGCTTAGGTTTCACAGGACGCTCGAATATTGAAATGGCATTTAAAAATTCTAATGCACTGGATATTGTTTTAGCAGCTGCAGATACAGATGTGATTAAAACCTATGTGCGTCTAGGGCTTGGCGTGGGCATCATTGCAGGCATGGCGTACGATGTCAATATAGATAATGACTTAGTGGCGCGTGATTTATCACATTTAATTCCTTGTTCAAGAACGAAAATTGCGTATTTGAAAAAAAATTACTTGCCACTTTATGGTCAGCATTTTGTGGATGAATTATTAGCTGCAGCAACAGAGTTTCGTATTTGATATAGCCAATGGCAGAATAAATGGAACATCCCATCCATTTCTGTAAGAAAATGGTAAACCAAAACATTTTAGGGGGCGTGACGATGAATAAGGTACTAATTGTAAGTAGTTTGGTATTGTTGGCAACGGCTATGCAACGCGACGCTCAAGCAGACTCTCTGTACGCTTATGAATACTCGACTGATTATCCACATGAAATACGTCGTAATGATAATGACGACGACAATGTTTATCGAAGTAACAAACGTCAAACACCTGTTTATCAGCAGCAACCTCAAATTATGGTTTATCCCAATATCACACTGCGAAATAATCAAGAGCGCTATTTACGGCAACGTATGGAAGATGCGCATGAAGAACATGAATGGCGTGAGCAGGAGAGGGATGAGCAATACTGGCGTAGACGACGCTGGGAATTAGAACGTCAGCCCCATACGCAATATGAAGAAAATCAATTTTATCGTGATGATACGCATTGGTAATTCGCCACGCGTTTTTGCGTGTTAGCTCAATGTAGTGGAGCATACAAGCGTATGCTACATGGTAACGGTCTGTACAATTTGTGATGAACTTAGCTTGCAATAACGTAATTGACTTGCATTTCAATTTTTTAGCGCCATCACCTATATGAGTGATGTTTCGCTTTGGTGTTTCATCCATACTCAAACGCGCTGAATTCATTTTTTCTTTAGATCAATGTTTCAGTTTCGATTATTCCAAAGTTTTCTTCTATTTTAAGCGTTATTTAAAGAGTTGTTTCAACTTTGTGTAGAAATTTCATTCATCATAACAATAATAAACTGAGATTCACACTATGCGAAATTTACAAATCATATCACTATCCATGTTCACACTATTTCTCACTGCTTGTGCCAGTCAGCATTTAACAACATCTGCTTATGAACAAGATAAATCTCAATGCTCAACGTTGGCGTTATCGTCAGCTGTAAACAATGCAGAAAAAATGCTCGATATAAAAACGGATTATCCTATAAGAAACGTAGCTATCCAGCATGTTATTGGTGAAAGTATATTGGGTTTAGATGCAAGTAAATTAGAAAAACAAGATCGATTTGCTAAAGAAAACACCATGTATCAATGCCTTATAAAACAAGGATATGTATTTTATATGGATGGATATACTTGCTCATCTTTAATGCACTCCGAGTTATGTAGATCATAAAATGTTGCATTAAAAGAAGTAGCAATACTTATTATCATCAGAGTGTGTTTTAAAATAGAAGTCCTCATTGTTGCGAAACAGTGAGGGCTTTTTTATTACTGATTACTTTTTAAATCAATTTATCTGAAATATGTTTTATAAAACAGTGGTTCATATCAACCAAG
>OMIH01000170.1 GCA_900299045.1 Methylococcaceae bacterium | reverse complement strand
CACTTTTCGCAAATCCACACGTTGACACAAATCATATAAATTCAAAAACACACCGTGACGCTCGCGCTCACTGAGCATATCTAAAATGGCATTCTCACCAACGCCTTTGAGTGCACCTAAGCCATAAATCAATTCGTTATTACCATTAACTGTAAATTTATAATGCGATACGTTAACTGATGGTGGAATAATTTTCAGATTCATTTGCCGGCACTCATCGATAGCAATCACGACTTTGTCGGTATTATCCATATCAGCCGACAACACGGCAGCCATAAACGCTGCAGGATAATGCGCTTTTAACCATGCCGTTTGATAAGCCACTAACGCATAAGCTGCAGAATGTGATTTATTGAAGCCATATCCAGAAAATTTATCAACTAAATCAAAAATGTAATTCGCAATTTCATCACTCACACCATTATTCAACGCGCCACTCACAAAAACATCGCGTTGTTTCGCCATTTCTTTGGCATCTTTTTTACCCATCGCGCGACGTAAAATATCCGCACCACCTAGCGTATAACCCGACAATTCACGCGCAATTTGCATCACCTGCTCTTGATATAAAATAACGCCATTAGTCGGCTCAAGAATAGGCTCAAGTAAAGGATGCGCATACTCTGCGGCTTTGACTTTATGTTTAACGTCCACATAATCATCCACCATCCCCGATTCTAAAGGTCCTGGACGATAAAGCGCAACGAGCGCGATAATATCGTTAAAACAATCCGGTCTGAGTTTTTTAATAAGCTCTTTCATCCCACGCGATTCCAGCTGAAATACCGCGGTGGTTAACCCTTTTTTGAGCAAGTCATAAGACGCAAAATCATCACGTGCAATAGCACTAATATCCACAAGCGGTTTACCTTGCTTTTGCTGCTGCAGATTAATTGTCTGCAATGCCCAATCAATGATGGTGAGCGTGCGTAAACCTAAAAAATCAAACTTCACAAGCCCGACAGATTCTACGTCGTTCTTATCAAATTGCGTCACCAGATTATTTCCGTCAATATCGCAATAAAGCGGCGTGAAATCGGTTAATTTCGTCGGCGCAATAACGACCCCTCCAGCATGTTTGCCGGCATTTCGCGTTGTCCCCTCTAGCGAAAGTGCCATATCAATAAGCGATTTCACATCTTCTTCTGTGTCATAGGCTTGCTGAAGATCAGGGCTACTTTTCAGTGCATCAGAAAGCGTAATGCCAATTTCCATCGGAATCATTTTCGCTAGTCTATCCACAAAACCATAAGATAAACCTAGCACACGCCCTACATCACGAATCACCGCTTTTGCCGCCATAGAACCATAGGTAATAATTTGCGATACTTGATTTCGCCCATAACGCTCTGCAACGTACTCAATGACTTCATCGCGGCGATCCATGCAAAAATCTATATCAAAATCAGGCATCGAAATACGTTCAGGATTTAGAAAACGCTCAAATAACAATTCAAACTCAATCGGGTCTAAATCGGTAATTTTTAACGCATACGCAACGAGCGACCCCGCGCCCGACCCCCGCCCAGGTCCGACAGGAATATCGTGATTTTTTGCCCACTGGATAAAATCCGCCACAATCATAAAATAGCCTGAAAAACCCATTTGGGTAATCACATCAAGCTCAATTTTAAGTCGGTCTACATAAACCGCTTCATTTTCACTTTGGCTTGCGCTACCTGTTAACGGGTATTTTTCAAAGCGCTCACGCAACCCTTTTTGGGATTCACTAATAATAAAATCATTGATTGTCATGCCTTCAGGCACAGGAAAATCGGGCAAAAAGTTTTTACCGAGCGTCAGTGTTAAATTACAACGTTTGGCAATTTCAACCGTATTGTCAAGTGCTTCAGGATAATCAGCAAACAGCGCCACCATGTCGCTCTCACTGCGCAAATACTGCTGATTTGTATACTCTTTTGGGCGACGTGGATCGTCAAGCACGCGCCCTTGATTGATGCACACACGCACTTCATGCGCAGCAAAATCCGCTTCTTTCAAAAAACGAACGTCGTTAGTTGCCACCACAGGCAATGCGACCACTGCCGCCAATTCAACGGCTAGTGCAATATAGCGCTCTTCCTCTGCCTTACCAACACGTTGTAATTCCAAATAAAAACGATTTGGAAATAACTGCTTCCAATAGGTTGCAAGCGTTTTTGCCATCTCTCTATTTTCATTGAGTAATGCCTTTCCAATATCACCTTGCATCGCGCCAGATAATGCAATTAATCCCGCATTATTCTGTTCAATCCATTCGCGTTGCAAAATAGGCACGCCATCTTTGTTTTGACCTTGTTGATACGCTTGCGACACTAATTCAGTTAATGTGATATACCCTGTGTAATTCATCGCTAATAACGTTAAACGATACGGCAAATCAGGTGCCTCTGTATTGGCAATTAGAATGTCCGCACCCGCAATCGGCTTGATGCCTTGCGCAATGGTGGCTTTGTAGAGTTTGACTAAACCAAACAAATTAACGTGGTCTGTTAACGCAATAGCTGGCATATTGAATTCAGTTAATTGTTTGATAAGCGGCTTAATCTTCACTAAACCGTCAATTAACGAAAATTCGCTGTGAACTCTGAGGTGAATAAATTGTGGTTGCATGAAATTGGGTGTAAAAAGAATGATTGAATTAGCTTTAAGATAGACATAATCATAACTGAATTTAGAGCGTCGATGTTACCAACGCATTTATGCGCTATAATGTAGAAAATTTCCTTTTAGCCTTGAATAAAAAAAGAATGAGTTCATCTTCTCAAAACCCAACCATTGATTTCAACGCCATTAAACAATTAAGCCGCCTCGAAGCAAAAGCGGTTGACCAATTGATTATTGACGAACTACGCTCTGATGTTATTTTAATTAACGAAATTGGTCGCTACATTATCAGCAATGGTGGTAAACGCCTGCGCCCCATGTTACTTTTACTCGCAGCAAAAGCGTTAGGTGATGTATCAGATAAGCACCTTATTTTAGCGGCTGTCATTGAATTTATTCATACAGCAACCTTACTGCATGATGATGTGGTTGATGAATCGGAATTACGCCGTGGCAATCAATCAGCCAACGCTGTTTGGGGAAATGCCGCCAGTGTTTTAGTTGGTGACTACCTTTATTCTAGCGCGTTTGAAATGATGGTACGCACAGATAATATGCGCGTGATGGGTATTTTATCTAAAACCACAACAGCCATTGCCGAAGGTGAGGTTCTTCAACTGCTCAACTGCAATAACCCGCAAACTACCGAAGCAAAATATTTGGAAGTTATTGCACGAAAAACCGCTATTTTGTTTAGCGCAGCAACGCAACTCGCCGCGGTCATTTCGCAAGCGAGCGATGAAATTGAAACCGCCTTAGCCAATTATGGTCAACACTTAGGTATCGCATTCCAACTCATCGACGATGCGCTAGATTATCAAGCAACGGCTGAAGAATTAGGCAAAAATTTAGGGGATGATTTAGCGGAAGGAAAACCGACGCTCCCTTTAATCTATGCTATTGAACACGGCACTCATGCAGAAGCAGACATTATTATCGACGCGATTAAAAATGGTCGACGAGATGCGTTTAATGCTGTTTATGACGTGATTACACGCACGAAAGCCATTGAATACACCACGCAACGCGCGGATGAAGAAGCTCAAAAAGCCATTGATGCACTGCATGTTTTACCTAAATCTGAGTACAAAGAGGCGCTCATTTTACTCGCCAAATTTGCCGTGCAGCGCAATTATTAATTTTGGCACAAAAGAATAGATCACAACAGAGTCATGTCATAATTACAGGCAACAAAAACGTAATCATAACAACGTAATTATCAATTAATTCAAGTGGAGCGATGTATGTCGTGGAATGAACCAGGTGGTGGTAAAAAAGATCCTTGGAGTGGGCGTGGGGATGATAAAAATGTGCTCGAATTAGACGAAGCAATCCGTGTTCTGCAGGGAAAATTAGATAAATTATTTGGTGGTTCAGGTGACAACCAAGATAATAACGATTTTTCAGGAAACTCCTTGAAAGGCTTGGGACTGCTTGCAGTGGGTGCAGGTGTGATTTGGGGATTAAGTGGCTTTTACATTGTGGATGAAGGCAATCACGGTGTAGAAACACGTTTTGGTAAATACATTGGCACAACACAAGCGGGCTTGAATTGGCACATCCCCTCACCTATCGAATCCGTTGCATTAGTCAACGTGAAACAACAACGATTTATCGAAGTGGGTTATCGTAGCAATGGTGGAGATCAATCTATAGGCGGCTCTGTGCCTAAAGAAGCCCTTATGCTCACTAAAGATGAGAATTATGTTGATGTACGTCTTGCAGTGCAATATCAAGTCAAAGATGCAAAAGCCTTTATCTTTAATGTATCAAATCCAACGGCAACACTTAAACACGTTACGGAAAGTGCGCAGCGTGGTGTGATTGGTGGCAGTACCATGGACTTCGTTTTAACAGAAGGACGCGGTGAAATTGTTGCACAAATTAAAACTGAAATTCAGCAAGTGATGGACAGCTACAATTCAGGCATCCAAGTCACGAGCGTCAATTTGCAAGATGCACAACCACCAGAACAAGTACAAAATGCCTTTGCTGATGCGATTAAAGCGCGTGAAGATGAGCAACGCTTAATTAACGAAGCGCAAGCCTACGCCAATGATGTCATTCCAAAAGCACGCGGCGCCGCGGCACGCAAACTTCAAGAAGCGGAAGGCTATAAAGAACAAGTCCTCGCGCAAGCACAAGGTGAAACAAGTCGTTTTTCACAATTATTAGCACAATACAGCAAAGCGCCCGATGTCACGCGCAAGCGCTTATATATCGACGCAATGGAATCCGTCTTGAGCACGACTAACAATGTGATTGTGGACGTGAAAAATGGTAGCAATGTGATGTATTTACCACTCGACAAACTTGCACAAGCATCACAAAATGCCAATACAGCGCCCGTCATTAATGCGTCTCATGTGTCCTCAGCCAGTGTGGAACCACCACCGCCTCCTGCCCCAGTCATACAAAGTGCACCAATGTCGGTGCCAAGTACTGAACATCCAAACGGGCGTAGTCGCATAAATGATATGAGAGGTCGTTAAAATGAGTAACAATCAAGTGATAATGGGCATGGCAAGTCTTGCATTGGTTGGTATGATGAGCCTTTTTACTGTCAATGAAGGTGAAAAAGCCATTAAATTTCAATTAGGCGAAATTGTCAAAGATGATTACACCCCTGGTTTACACGTTAAACTCCCCATCATCAACAATGTTCGGCATTTTGATGCACGAATTCAGACGATGGATTCAAAACCAGAGCGCTTTTTAACCGCTGAGAAAAAAAATGTGATCGTGGATTCGTTTGTCAAATGGCGAATTGGCAATGTAAAAACATTTTATACCGTGGTTGCGGGTGATATTGATCAAGCCAATTTGCGATTAGATCAAATTATTAAAGATTTATTTCGCGGTGAATTTGGTAAACGTAATATTAAACAATTAGTGTCAACTGATCGCAGTGAAATTCGTGAATTGTTAATTAAAAATTCAAAAGATTTAGCGGCAGCACTCGGAATGGAAATTGTTGATGTACAGGTAATGCGCATTGATTTACCCGAGGAAGTGAGCACATCTGTTTTTCGACGCATGGAAGCCGAGCGTGAGCGCGTAGCAAGAGAGTTTCGATCTGAAGGGGCGGAAGCGGCTGAACGTATTCGCGCGGATGCTGATCGTCAACGTGTCGTCACTTTAGCGAATGCGTATCGTGATGCGGAAAAATTACGCGGTGAAGGTGATGCGACCGCTGCTGAAATTTACGCAAAAGCGTATAATCAAGACAGTGATTTCTTTGGTTTTTATCGCAGTTTGAATGCATATAAAAAGACGCTGACCACTTCAAGTACCTTAGTGCTTGAACCTAATTCAGATTTCTTCCAATATTTTAAAAGTAAAAAATAAACGTAGCGATACATCGTGTGTCGAGTACGACAATGAACGAAAAATAAACGCTCCACATTTGGGGCGTTTTGTTTGAATGGAAATAAAGAATGCAACAAAATGCTTGGCTATTGCCTGAGGGTATCGATGAATTACTGCCCGATGAAGCGCACCGATTAGAAAATTTGCGTCGTGCTATATTGGATACCTTCACTCACTGGGGTTATCAATTAGTCGTTCCGCCTATCATTGATTTTCTGGATTCACTTTTGACCGGCTCAGGACATGAACTTGATTTGCAAACGTTCAAATTAACCGACCAAGTCAGTGGAAAAATGCTTGGTGTTCGCGCAGATATGACCCCACAAGTCGCTCGTATTGACGCGCATAATCTAAAACACGATTATCCGTCACGTTTGTGCTATGCCGGCACTGTTCTCCACACGCGCGGTGATGCGCTCGAAAAAACACGCTCGCCTATGCAAATTGGCGCAGAACTTTACGGTCACGCGGGTCAAGAGAGCGACTGTGAAATTATTCGCCTTATGCTTGAAATGCTAGCGATGTCAGGCGTTTTGAATGTACACTTAGATTTAGGTCATGTGGGCATTTATCGCGCACTCGCTGAAAAAGCCAATTTATCGTCCACGCAGGAAAGTCAGTTATTTGATGTACTGCAACGTAAAGCACGCCCTGAATTGAAAGAGTTACTTGAGGGTTACGATTTACCTGATGACTTAAAAGCCGCGTTATTAAAACTACCCGAATTAAATGGTGATAAGTCTGTCTTAACGAAAGCACAAGAATTTTTGCATTTTGAAGAAGTTCAAGCCGCTTTGGCAGATTTAGACGGCATTTCGCAAGCATTGATACGCTGTTTTCCGTCGCTTTCTATTAGCTTTGATTTAGCGGAATTGCGTGGCTATCATTATCATACAGGGGTCATATTTGCTGCGTTTGTACCTACCATTGGTAGAGAAATCGCACGCGGTGGGCGCTATGATAATATTGGTGCTATTTTTGGTCGCAATCGCCCAGCAACCGGATTTAGTGCTGATTTGAGAATCTTAACAGCGCTCAATCAACAAAACGAAATCGAGCAACCACCGCGTGAGTTAATTTTTGCGCCCTATTTTGACGATGTCAATTTACATGAAACGATTCGGGAGTTACGCGCAAAAGGACGTAGCGTTGTGCAACAATTACCTAACCAAGTGGGTGGGGCAAAAGAATTGAGTTGCACAGCGGTTTTAGTTAAAAATTCACAAGGCAGTTGGACGGTTGATGTGATTTCTTGAGGAAAATTTATTATACCAACAATTAGCCAATTTTACGGTATTATCATTCAAATGTTTTGGAATAAGCACGCACTACCACATTTTCACACAACGTATGCTGAATATAAAGCAACCGTAGATATTAAAAATTTGTGTATTATGGAAGGCAATTTACCAAGGGCGTGCTACACAATTAGTATTGGATTGGGCGGAAATACATCAAACTGAATTACTAGAAGATTGGAATTTATGTTTAAGTAATCATCAACCTAACACTATTGCGCCATTAAAATAATGTTATGTACCGGGATATCATAGAAATTAACGCAAGTGCACCACGTACTTTTGATATTTTATTTAAAGATGGTTTGCGTGGCACAATGTTTATTGATGTTCCGTTTTGCACCGGCGTGTTTGAGATATTAAAAGACGATGCGATGGTTAGTGAAGCATTTATCGAAAATGGCGTTATCACATGGAAAAATGACTTGATCTCGCACCCGACACAATTTACAAAGAAATTAGCTGTAGCTCAAATCGAACCTATATTTTAAAACGTTAAATCAATTTTAAAAAATAAAAAAATGGCAACAAGAACAATTATAAATATTGCAAATTTGCTAAAAATTCCGGAGGATGAATTACTCTGTATAGAGATCGTGAGCGCCACATGAAAAAAGAAATCGAAATTTAACGCGTATCAACGTTGAGGCAGTTGAAGCTATTGGTTCAATGCGTATTGAATTACAACGAAAAGCGTATGAATTAATTCATGAAAAAACAATGCAATACAATCAACTACAAGACCTAGGACTGCACCAAGCGCAAGAACAACTTGAGCGCATTGACAGCAATCAAATCATGAGTGAAACAAGCAGAACTATCATGATAAATGCTGTCGATAAAAAATTAGCCGGTATTATAGATAATGCCACACGATTTATCGTGCAACTTAATGACGATATGCAACTGATTAGCAAAGATATAAATTTAATTACATCAAGTGGTCAACACTTTATTCAACGACACCTTGAGCAATTTCAATTGATTGGAATGTCGGATGATGCCACCGTATTATTAGACAATTCAAGTGAAAAATTAATTAACGTTGACAATAGTGAATAAGATTGAAATCCAAGGAAAACAGGTATTTATTGTTATCCCTTGTGATAAATTTAAACATCGCCCTAGTTTAGGGTGATTTTTATGATCACTTAAATAATTAACAGATTAATAAACAAAAAATTCAACAAAACTTGGAATCATTATGGCAAAAAATGTAGTTGTTATCGGCACACAATGGGGTGACGAAGGCAAAGGTAAATTAGTTGATTTATTAACCGAGCAGGCTTCATCGGTGGTTCGTTTTCAAGGTGGGCACAATGCAGGTCATACACTGGTTATCAACGGACAAAAAACAGTTTTACATTTAATTCCATCAGGAATTTTGCGCGAAAATGTGCAATGTTTAATTGGTAATGGGGTTGTTTTATCGCTTAACGCACTATTTGAAGAAATTGATGTATTAGAAAAAGCCGGTCTTTCCGTTTGTAATCGTTTATTGATTAGTGAAGCGTGTACCTTAATTTTGCCAATTCACATTGCAATTGATCAAGCGCGTGAAAAAGCGCGTGGTGGTAAAGCGATTGGCACAACTGGACGTGGTATCGGTCCGGCTTACGAAGATAAAGTAGGTCGTCGTGGTCTGCGTGCTGGCGATTTACTCAATACAGACACGTTTGCTGAAAAATTAAAAGAGCTTGTGGACTATCATAATTTCATGCTCGTGAACTACTATCATGCCGACCCAGTCGATTACGCTACCGTGTTAGAAGAAACACTGCGTCTTGGTGAGAAAGTAAAACCCATGTTAACAGACGTGAGCGAAGTACTCTATGCCGCGCAAACACGTGGCGATAATGTTCTTTTTGAAGGCGCACAAGGCGCACTACTCGACATTGACCACGGTACCTTCCCTTATGTCACCTCTTCAAGCACAACAGCTGGGGGAGCCGCGACGGGAAGTGGCATTGGTTTGCTTAATTTCAATTATGTTCTGGGCATTACAAAAGCGTATTCAACACGTGTTGGAAATGGTCCCTTTCCCTCTGAATTATTTGATGCAAACGGTGATCATTTAGGGGTAAAAGGGCATGAATTTGGTGCAACAACGGGGCGCAAACGTCGCACTGGTTGGTTTGATGCGGTTGCTATGCGCAAATCTGCGCAACTCAATAGCTTGAGTGGCATCTGCTTGACTAAATTAGACGTACTTGATGGTTTAGAAAAAATCGGCATTTGCACCGCCTACAACATCGACGGAAACATCACACATACAGCGCCACTGGGTGCAGACAGTTACGAAAAATGCGTTCCCGTGTTTGAAGAAATGCCCGGTTGGTCAGAAAAATCAGAAGGCGTAACAAATTATGATGATTTACCTGACAACGCCAAAAAATATATCCGTCGTTTAGAAGAATTAGTAGGCGTTAAAATCACCATTATTTCAACAGGTGCCGAACGCGACGAAACCATTATTTTAGAACACCCTTTCGCATAAATTTAAGGAGCAGACAATCATGGCAGAAACAGTAGATGAATTAACAATCACCTATGAAGAAGGCGGAATTGAAACCGTTAAAGAATTGGATAAAAAGGTCTTAACGAAGGGCGCGTGGGCAACAGTGATGTATCGCTATCAAGAATGGAGCCCTGCCAAAGAAGAATACAGTGCCGATAAATTTACCATTCGTCGTTATCAAAAACGCGATGGCAATTATCAACAAAAATCCAAATTTAATATTTCAAGCGTTGATCAAGCCAAAAGTATGATTGAAATTCTGCAAGACTGGACGAAAGAGTCTGTTTAAATCACTTCATGCTATAAAAAAGCCGGCATGAAACATCATGCCGGCTTTTTTATTTGAGAACGCAATAACTTATTTGGCTTTACGCTTTGCTGCAATGCGCAGACGCAACGCATTTAATTTAATAAAACCTGCCGCATCTTTTTGATCATAAGCACCTTTATCATCTTCAAATGTCGCAATACTTTCATCAAATAAACTGTCTGTTGTCGATTCACGACCCACGACAATGACATTGCCTTTATACAATTTTAATCTCACTTTACCATTGACATTAAGTTGTGATTCATCAATCATCGTTTGAAGCATTTGACGCTCTGGACTCCACCAATAGCCGTTATAAATCAAAGACGCATAACGTGGCATCAATTCATCTTTTAAATGCGTCACTTCACGATCAAGCGTCAATGATTCAATAGCACGATGCGCTTTCAACATAATTGTTCCTGCTGGTGTTTCGTAGCAACCACGCGATTTCATGCCAACATAACGATTTTCAACTATATCAAGACGCCCAATACCATTTTCACCACCGATTTTATTTAATCGTTCAAGTACCGTCGCAGGTGACACAGACTCGTCATTAATTGCAACGACGTCGCCTTTCTTATAGGTTAATTCAATATAGGTTGCTTTATCGGGTGCGTTTTCAGGCGATAGCGTCCAACGCCACATCGTTTCTTCTGGCTCAGTCCACGGATTCTCAAGGACACGACCTTCATACGAAATATGCAGTAAATTTGCATCCATCGAATACGGTGACGCGCCACCTTGTTTCATTTCAACAGGAATATCGTGTTTCGCTGCGTAATCAAGTAATGATTGACGTGAATTCAAATCCCATTCACGCCAAGGAGCGATCACATGAATATCTGGACGCAAAGCATAAGCGCCAAGCTCAAAGCGCACTTGATCATTACCTTTACCCGTTGCGCCATGCGAAATTGCATCAGCGCCTGTTTCATTCGCAATTTCAATTAATCGCTTTGCAATCAATGGTCTTGCAATAGACGTCCCTAAAAGATATTCGCCTTCATAAATGGTATTTGCACGAAACATAGGAAAAACAAAATCACGCGCAAATTCTTCACGCAAATCATCAATATAGATTTCCTTAATGCCCATTAATTTTGCTTTCGCGCGTGCGGGTTCAACTTCCTCGCCTTGCCCCAAATCAGCGGTAAATGTCACCACTTCACACTGATACACATCTTGTAGCCATTTCAAAATAATAGAAGTATCAAGACCCCCTGAATACGCCAAAACAACTTTTTTTATACCTGACATAATTTCCCTAACTATTTAAAAAAGTAAACGATTATTTTTTAATAATACTAATGCCTTTGAGCAGATTCAACGCTTCATTTAACGCATAATCTTTTGTTTCAGCAGCGGCTTTTTCTTTGTTTTCGGCTTCGGTTTGCGCCGCCGCTTTTTCTTTTGCATTTTGCAGATGATTTGACAAGTCTGCTTCTTTCACCGGTTTGAAATCCGATTTTTCAAGCGCTTCTAATTTCATTTGTGCAAGTGCAATATCTGGCTCAATGCCTTCTGCTTGAATTGAGCGACCTGATGGCGTGTAATAACGCGCGGTCGTCAGTTTCACAGCCGAACCGTTGCTCGTTGGCAGAATGGTTTGCACAGAGCCTTTACCAAACGATTTTTCACCCATGATAATAGCGCGTTTTGAATCTTGAAGTGCACCCGCTACAATTTCAGACGCTGACGCAGAACCGGCATTGATTAAAACCACGATTGGTGCTTCATCAATTAAATCGTCTGGCGCGGCATTAAAACGCATTTCAGAATTAGCAATACGACCTTTAGTGTACACAATCAAGCCATTTTTCATAAACGCATCACTGACTTCCACTGCCGCATTCAAAACGCCCCCCGGATTGTTACGCAAATCTAAAACAAGACCACTCAAATTACCGCCATTTTCTTTCTTGAGCGAGGCTAAACCTTCTTTCAAATTATCGCCTGTTGCCGATTGAAAACTGCTAATGCGGACATAACCATAATTTTTTTCGAGCAACTTACTTTTGACGCTTTTCGTTTTAATCACATCACGGATAATACTAATTTTCAGAGGTGTATCAAGTCCTTCTCGAACAACCGTTAATGAAATTTTACTGCCTGCCGCGCCACGCATATTTTTAACCGCATCCGCTAAACTCATTCCTTTAACGGGTTTATCATCAAGACGAATAATTAAATCACCTGTTTTAATACCTGCACGTTGCGCGGGCGTGTCATCAATGGGGGATACGACTTTCACAAAGCCGTTTTCCATCGACACTTCAATGCCAAGCCCCCCAAATTGCCCTGTCGTGCCTTCTTTTAATTCTTGATATTCGTCTGCAATTAAATAAGCTGAATGCGGATCTAAACCGCTCAACATACCTCGAATTGCATCTTCTAATAATTTTTTATCCGACACCGGTTCGACGTAATCTTGTTTAATACGTCCAAAAATTTCAGTAAACGCTTTTAAATCTTCTAAAGGTAGCGCATCGGATACTTGCGCTGCGCTCTCCGTATGCGTTTCAGATTGAGCTAATACTGTACTGCTGACGCCAACAATACCGCCAAGTGCAACGCCTAGCGACAATAAATAGATAGTTTTATTTTTTAACATAATTTTATTTGTATACTCGAAATAGTGTTTGAATTTAATTTTGTAATGTGAACGTTAACGATACGGTAAAAATAGCGCGTCGCTTTTTTTCAATCCGAACGTGTTTTATCTATTTGAATCTATTGTCAATGACACCACTCCATAGGATCAACCGCCTTTCCTTTTTTGCGAATACCAAAATACAAACTTGCTTGGTTATGTCCGCCACTCAATCCCACTGAGGCAATGACATCACCCGCACTAACGACATCGCCTACTTTTTTATATAAACTTTGATTGAAGGCATATAAACTGATGTATCCCTTTCCATGATCAACGATAATGAGCAATCCATACCCACGCATCCAATCCGCATAGACAATTTTACCATCGGTAATGCTTTGAATCTCCGTACCTTCTGGTGCAGCAATCATAACACCATCTAATTTGCCTTCTTCTCTGGCGCTACCAAACTTTTGAATCAATTCCCCTCTGACAGGCCAAGGTAATTCGCCTTTCAATGCCGCAAAATCATTTTGCAGCGCTGGAAAATTGGTAACACTGGATAATTTGATCGACTCACCAAGTGTTTCTTGTTTTTTAATACTTGCCACAGCAGTGCTTTCGTCATCAACGATTTTAGGTGCTACAAACGCCGCATCTTCTGCTTCCAAACGCTCTTTACGCAGTGCACGCGCTTTGAGAATTTCATCATTTAAATCACTGCTCGAACTTTGCAAGGAATTCAATAAGCTTTTTAGTGCATTTTCGCTGTCTTTTAAACGATTGAGTTGCTGTTCATTAGACAAAATATCGGGTGACACCTGTTTTAACAATTCAGTACGCTTTTTTCGTAGTGAATCAACCGCCACTTGCTCCGCTTTTCGTTGCGCTAAATTGCGATCTAATTCAGCTGTTTCTTTCTCATTTTGTACTTTAAGCTCTTCTAAACGATGCAACGATTGTGTCACGCTACTCAATTGATTCACGCGTCGCGCATTTAAATAATCATAATAAGCAAGCATTCGGCTAGATAATATGGGATTTTCTTGATTGAGCAACAATTTTAATCGCTCTTTATTTCCCATCGCATACATCGTTTTAATTTGCCCTGAAAGCTCATCATTTTGCTTGAGTAAATCCACATTCAATGCTTTAATTTCAGTGTGTATTTTCTCTACATTCTGTTTTTGATGCGCTATTTCCACTTCTAAATTTCTAAGTAACGCCGCTGTACTACCATATAATTTATCAAATTCAGCTAACTGATTATTCAAAAGCGCTGTTTGCGACGCTTTATCCACCGTGACTGTCATGTCACGTGAGGTTAATATTTCCGCATGACTACTTGTCGCTACATACATGAGCAAGCAAATGCGCCCAATTTTTTTTTGTATTTGCACCGTCAATTGACCCAACACCATTCACTTATGGATTCAAAAGCGATCGACCACTCATTTCAGAGGGCTGATCAAGATGCAAAATAGCCAACATAGTAGGCGCGATATCGGCTAAATTACCACCTTGTGCCAATGTGCCTTTGCCTTCAACGTAGACAAGTGGGACGACATTTGTCGTATGCGCAGTGTGTGCTTGCCCTGTTGAGGTATCACGCATTTGCTCAATATTGCCATGATCAGCCGTCACCAGCATCTGCCCTCCCACAGAAATTAACGCATCAACCACGCATTGCAACGCATGATCAATCGCTTCAACCGCCTCAATAGCCGCCTCTAATACACCTGTATGTCCCACCATATCACAATTAGCGAAATTACAAATAATGACATCATGATGACCTTCGTTAATTGCTTTCACTAAATGGTATGTGACTTCGGGTAAACTCATTTCGGGTTGCAAATCGTACGTTTTTACTTTGGGTGATTGCACTAAAATGCGTGATTCCCCTTCAAAAGGCTCATCACGCCCACCATTAAAGAAAAATGTTACATGCGCATACTTTTCCGTTTCTGCTAAACGCAATTGCGTCATGCCTAATTGGGACAAATAATCGCCTAAGCTATTCTTAATATCAATTGATGGAAAAGCAATCGGATAAGTAAACTTTTCATGATACTCTGTTAGCGTAGCAAAATAACCATGATGCGGTGGATGAGCGCGTTCAAAATGTGAAAAGTCCGTTTGCGTAATTGCTTGGCTAATTTCACGCGCTCTATCAGCTCGAAAGTTCATAAAGACAACAGAATCATTCTCACCAATACAAATCACGGATTCCTCATTGTCAGCAATTAACGTTGGCAAAACAAATTCATCGCTCTCCCCTCGCTCATAAGCCGCAGTCAACCCCGCTTGGGCACTTGTTGCAAAATGGGGTGCCTGCGCCTTCATGAGCATATTGTAGGCTTTTTCCACACGCTCCCACCGATTATCCCTATCCATTGCATAAAACCGCCCTGTCATCGATGCAATTTTACCAACCCCTAATGTCGCCATTTTTGATTCTAAATAAGTAATCGAACTCGCTGCACTTTTTGGTGGAACATCACGACCGTCTAAAAACGCATGAACATAGACTTTTTTTAATCCACGTTTGGCGGCTAATTCTACCATTGCTCCAATTTGTTCTTCGTGGCTATGCACGCCCCCCGCAGAGAGTAAACCTAAAATATGCAGTGCATTACCCTGATTTTTTGCATAGTCAACCGCTTCGCACAAAACGGTATTTTCAAAGAAATGCCCATCCACAATGGCATCGTTTACTTTTGAGAAATCCTGCGGCACATAGCGCCCACTGCCGATATGCAAATGCCCGACTTCTGAATTTCCCATTTGACCTTCTGGCAATCCCACCACATGCCCAGAACAATTCAGAAATGTCATCGGATAGGTTTTTTGTAATTTATCCCAACATGGCGTATTTGCCAACACAATCGCATTACTTTGGGTGTCTGGCGAATAGCCAAATCCATCAATAATCAATAAAACTAACGGTTTTACAGGTTGATTCATGACTCATTTCCTTTTTAATAACTCAGTTAAAGCGGCGTTTTTAAATCAAATACGCTTATCGTGTTACCGCAATAGTAAAAAATAAGGTATGATTTCGCTAAATTTAGCATTGCCATGGCGGCATTATAGCAATACACGCGGGCAGTGGTTACTTGAAATTCTTTTATTTACTTCTTAAACAAGTGTACTCATGGATCGTTATCTCGAATTTATCTTAAACCATTACATTCTATCGCTCGCCTTAGCGTTGGTCACTTTTCTTCTTATACAAGAGTTTTTTGATGCGGTATTCAAACGATTTGAGGGGATTTCACCGCTCTTAGCGGTCGCTAAAATTAATGATGCGAAGACCGTTATCATCGATGTGCGTGAATCACCTGATTTTATTCAAGGGCATATTGAACATGCCATTAATGCACCACTTAGCAAATTTAGCGAGCAACTTCCACAACTCGAAAAATATAAAAAAAATGTGCTATTACTCACTTGTCAAACAGGTACACGCGCGAGTGCTGCGGCTAAATTATTAACCAAAGCGGGATTTGAAAACGTGCTTATCCTGACAGGCGGTATGACAGCATGGCAAGATGAATACAAATTGCCAATTAGAATTACCAGTAAAAATCGCGTAACGTCTTAAGATTGTAGTTGACGCAATTCCGTTTCTGTCTCTTAT
>OMIH01000169.1 GCA_900299045.1 Methylococcaceae bacterium | reverse complement strand
GTACATCGATAGATTGCAATGCGCTGTACTTGGTCGAGTTATGTTTCTTATCACTAGCTTTTTTCATCAATGCCAAATCTTGAGCATAATCTAAACGTTTCATCAATGCGTAACTTCTATATCATTAAAAAATAATGCTTATTATCGTGTGCCCACAAGCGCTAATTGACGTTATTGTTAGATGCCAAATTTTGATAATGCCATTCTCGTCTACATTCTGCTATTTCAACTAATTTCTTTTAGATCATACGTTAGGCGGATTGTTGCGCAGCAAAAGGTACACAATAATACGAAAAAATTATTGAATACACGAGGCGATAACATGCTCCAAGCTTTACATACCGACCATAATTATGCTCGTTCTAGTTCTAATGGACGCGGTGATACAACCCAACGTAAATGCAATAGCATAGAAGGGGCGAGCACATTACATTCGTTAACATCAAAATCATTTTACTGTCATTTAGGTAGCATTACCCTGTCAACCGGTACGCATCTTCCAGCTCGAGCCAATCTCAATCATAGCAACCACATTATGCTCCCAATCACCGGTAGCATTACCTATGAAAATCAAAGTGATATACTTGAAGCGCGCGCAGGACATACTGGCATATTGTTATCTAATGCAAAATTTATGTCAAAAACCATTAATTATAGTGGCATTAATGTTTGTTTTGATAACGCGCAATTGACAAAAATGGCAAAAATAATGATGAGAACGCAAGAAACCGTTGACATCAATTTTTTCAATGAACGACATTTGCCACTTAACGCGCATCCCACATTCTCTTTTGATATGACCTTGCGACATTTACACAATGTCATTATGACTAATCACGCGCATCCTGAAATATTACGCTTATTGGGTATGGAAGAGCTGTTTTATCGCTATATAGTGTTTTTGCTCAAACCCGAATTATTACCACCTGTTTTTGGCTCAGAAGCATTAGTTCGACCACATTCTCAAGGCGGCAGTAAAATCGACGTTGTGTGTGACTACATTTTAGCTAATCTGCGTGGCGTGATTACGTTATCGGATTTGGAGGCACACAGTGGCTTATCTGTTCGTACTTTGCAATACCAATTCAAAAAACGTTTTCATTGCACGCCCGTCGAATGGATTCGCAAAGAACGCTTAAAAATTGTTTACTTAGAACTGCTTGCGCCTGAAAATAAATCGACGACCATTTTTTGTATTGCACTGCGTTGCGGTTTCAATCACGCAGGTGAATTTTCTAAGCAATTTGGATTGCAATATGGAGCAAGTCCTTCCGAAGTCAGGTCACGCGGTTATTAAAAAGAGCCAAATTGAAATAATAGCCTAGATCCTCGTTGACTGCTAAAATTAGCACTCAAACTATTTATCATTAAAGGAAAAATATGAGCAAAATCACAATTGAGCACAATCCAAGCAAAGAGCGTTTAGACGAATTAGGCGTGTCTGGCTGGGAAATTTGGGAAAAAGAAATTTCAACATTCCCTATCGACTTTGATGAAACAGAATGCGCATATATTCTTGAAGGCGAAATTTTAGTGACACCTGCAAATGGTGAACCTGTGCGTATTGTACCAGGTGACTTAGTATCGTTTCATGCAGGACTTGATAGTAAATGGGAAGTGGTCAAGCCATTGCGTAAACACTACAGCTATGATTACCCAAACGGTGTTTAAGCACTAATCTGCTACACAATGCAGTCATTGAGTATCGATATGGTTGATACTCAATGCGCTATCTTCACTATTGATCAAGAACTGCATGAAAGCATAGAACATCCTGCTTTCTCTTTTGCCCAATCAGGGCGTTTTTGACTGTATTTTGCCCATTGACTGTTTTCTTGATAAGGAGCGCGAAATACATTAAATAATTGATGAATTTCATCAAAGTTGCCTTTATCGGCTTCCTCAATTGCACATTGCAATAAATAATTTCTGGGCACATACAGCGGATTGACGGCATTCATTCTCAGCACACGCTCCGTTTCACTAACGTTAAGATCACGCAATCGTCGGTAGTATTTTTCTAACCAAGCCGTACGCGCTTTTTTATAAGTATGATCAAGCAATTCGGGTGTGTAGTAAGCATCATCGAGTACCGTTAAATCTAGCATTTCTAGGGCAACTGAAAAATCCACTTTGGCAAGTTGTCGATAAAAAAGCGTCATATCGGTTTGTGTTAATTGCAACAAATGTATTAAATCCGATAATAATAGATCATCTGTTTGATTGAGAGAATGCGGTAAGCCTAATTTTTCAAGCATCATTGTTTGCCAACCTTGCTGAAAATGCTGCGTATAGCTTTCGTTCAATGTAGCCTGCAACAGCGACGCATCACCAATCAAAGGGTAAATAGCATTGGCTAATTGTGCGAGATTCCAAAATGCCATTTTAGGTTGATGACCAAAACAATAACGCTTCAATTCACTATCTGTAGTGTTCGGTGTCCATATTAAATTAAAATCCTCAAGCCAACCGTATGGACCATAGTCAATAGTCAAGCCTAAAATGGACATATTATCGGTATTCATCACCCCATGCACAAATCCAACACGCTGCCAATGCACGACCATTTGCGCTGTGCGTAAACACACCTGTGAAAACCACTTAAGATACACATCCGCCGATGGCTCACCCAGTTCGGAAAAATCAGTGCGTATGGTAAAGTCAACAAGTTGTTTAAGCCGCGTAATATCACCGCGTGCGGCAAAAATTTCAAAATGACCAAATCGTGTAAAAGAGGGAGCAACTCGACAAACGACAGCGCCTGATTCATAGGCACCATTTCCATCATAAAACATATCGCGCCACACTTTTTCACCTGTCAACACTAAGCTCAAAGCGCGAGTAGTCGGAACACCTAAATGGAACATCGCTTCACTACAGAGAAATTCACGCACGGATGAGCGCAGTACTGCCAAGCCGTCAGATTGTCGGGAATAAGGTGTCTTCCCTGCGCCTTTTAACTGCAATGTCCAATGTGCTTGCTGCGCATTGACAACTTCGCCTAAATTTATTGCGCGACCATCCCCAAGTTGTCCTCCCCATTGACCAAATTGATGCCCGCCGTAACACATCGCGTAAGGTTGCATTCCCTCAACTAATCGATTACCGGCAAAGACTTGTGTAAAATCATCCGATGCACACACTTCCTCACTCAAATTGAGTAATTCCGCGACGTCACTTGATACGATAATAGTTTTAGGATCGCGTGCTGGGGTTGGTAATACATGAGAATAACACGCCCCTACTACTTGGCGACACACATTTTCGGTTTGCTTATCCGCTGGTAATTGCGCGACAAAACGATTATCAAAATAAAGATCATCTAACGACTGAAGGAGGGACATATTATTCTTCTCGACATTAACACGCAATCAAAGGGAATAAAAAACAGGACACGACACCACATTCTATAAGCAAAAGTGCATCGCTAGAGTGTAGCAGAATTATTTTACCTGTATACTCCAGCGTTAAAAGCGCTCAACTAGCATAGACAAAAGAGTAAATAAGGAGAATTATGGTTGAAGTAAAATGTCCAATGCGTCGTCAAATATCGCATAAAAGACCCATAAAACAGGAAATAAAACCACGCATTTGCCAAAAGTTTGCTTTTGTTGTCCAGCAAAGGCTAGGCGCTATTTTATCTTCGATAACGTTTTAACACATGACTACCCAAGTTTTTAAACTTTCGTTGCAAGGGCGATTTTACGACTCTGGCGTATTGCTCGCCGGTGGGCAGTACATTCTCACTGCCGCCCATCTCTTCAATACGGATGCACTGCCAACAGATTTAAGTATCAATACAAACGCTCACGCCACCGCAATCTACATCCATCCTAATTGGAAAAACGACCCCAGTAACTACAATCATGATTTAGCTTTAATCAAATTAGATCACTCTTTAACGGGGGGATATGACATATACCGAGGTACGGCTGAAATTGGTCAACCATTTACCCGTGTTGGTTATGTCGGCAATCAGTTAGTCGAAAGACAAAATACCTACGATACCTACACAAACATTGTTAACCCACTATGGGGAAATACGGTGGAAACAAACAGTCAATTACTCTATGATTATGATGATGGTACACCTCAGCATGATGCACTTGGCATTTTGTTTAACGTCAATCATTTGGGACTGGGCGCAGCCGAAAGCATGTCGCAGGCGGGATTATCGGGAGCACCTACTTTTATCAATAATCAAATAGCGGGGATTGGAAGTTATATTTTTCGCTCTGATGCAACAGACGTGAATAGTGTGCTTGATTCGTCATTTGGGGAAATGGGATCGGATATGCGTGTTTCGGTTGAAGCGGATTGGATTGATTATGTTACAAAAGGCAATCCTGTGTACAGTGAACCCAATGTGAAAGCAGATGTGATGACAAGCGTTCCTGAGCCCAATTACGGCAGTGTAATCAATTACTTTCTAGCCGCTTTTAGTGAACCATTAAAACAAGATATTTCTTTTGATTATCGTACCCTTGATGGCACTGCGATTTCGGGTCAAGATTACCTTGCTACGCAAGGTCATATTGAGTTACATATAGGACAAGATCACGTTGCCATTCCCGTCACAATACTAGGCGACAAACAGGTGGAAAGTGATGAAAACTTTGAAATGGAAGTGAAATTCAGTTTACCGAATAATTCTGCAATTACGTTGATTGCTGTTCATACTATTATTGACAACGACATAATGATTTAATGTCGCCACCGTTTTCAAATCATGTGTGAGTGCAATTCCCCTACCCTATTTTGTTCTGGAATGAATGGAATATAAAATTTCATAGAGCAATTTTTAAAAATTTTTCGTATATTATGCACATCCATCGTGTATCAACGATTGATGATTGGTTTATATTTATTACAAAAGGAAAATTAGCATGACAACCGTCACCATAGATGACAAAGAGTACGATTTAGACAAACTTTCTGACGAAGCAAAAAATCAATTAGTGAGTTTGCAATTTGTTGACCAAGAATTGCAAAAATTGAACGCACAAGCTGCGGTCTTGCAAACAGCAAGATTAGCCTATGCAAATGCGCTAAAAGAAGCACTACCGCCAATACAGAACGATTTGTTAACACATTAAAAAAAAGCCCCAAAATTGGGGCTTTTTTTGTAGCGATTAAAATAATGTTTCATCTTTAAACATTTTCAATAATTCTAAAACATCTTTTGGGTGTTTATTGAATGCTTCGTCATTGTAAATGTCATTAAGACTTTGCACGCCATCCAAGTTTTCAATGCCTATTTTGTTAAATCCCATCGACCATTTAGCAAAACTGCGTTCTTCAATTGGTTGTTTGTATACTAATGATATCTTGTGGTGAAGTGGGTGCTTTGAAATCACGCTAAATTTTGCATCTAATATTTGTTCTTCGCCCTCTATCACTTGTAAAAAAATGGATCGAGATACAAGAGCATCCCTGTAATACCTAATGCCGCGTTACTTGGACGTGATTTATGCAAAATCACTTTGAGATCGTCATCTGTGACCTTTTTCCTCGCAACACTCGTAAACACTAAGCAATATAAAGACATTTTTTACTCCCTTTTTCTTAACTTTAAAACAGCCCTGTATTTTCAACATTCTACCCTTTTTGCCATATTTATCATTAAGCACTCGCTAATCTAGGTGCGTTAATTTCCGTTCATTGTCATCATGCTTATCTTTTTGAATTAGCTTAGGCGCCACAGCACCAAGGATTAAATCAATAATTATTTCAATAGGATACTATCAATAGGCTATCACGCATACAACACATTTTTGCTGGCACCTAAATAGGTAAAAAAACGACTGAAGCGGTAGCGCGGCGTATTTTAGGGTGTCAAACTAAAAAGATATCAAAAAGCAGGTAAAATTAAAAATAAAAAAGATAATTAGAAAACGTGGCACGTTATTACACTTTTGCAAATTGTGAAAAAATGCGAGAAAGGATTTCAGTTTACCTAAGTTTTACAATTAGCTCAATACGTCCGAAAAAAGAATTTGAGTGTGTAATAGTTGAGATTCAAGATTAAAATGACGCTTTATGTGCGGTCATCTTCTTAACTGGAAACAGAAAATAGAAAACAGTCCGCGGAGGGCATGACTGCTAAAATGGACTGTCTTCGTGCAAAGATAACGGCTATTTCTACTTAGTTGTGTTCTTCTTGTGCGTGTTTTGATTTTCTTTTTTTGCGAACTTTAATTGTTTGCATGGTTGGCTTTTTCAAACTGCCACGCAAATCAAATGCAGAAATTTCATACGCTTTGCACAACGCTCTGACTTTTTCCAAAGCAGCGTCGCGTCCCGCTCTTTTACATGCTTCAATCTTCTCAGCTAATTCAGCTTGCTCTATTACTAACAACTCAAGTTCTGCTTCATAGTTTGCATTAGCTACATGATCGTTCATTCTCACTCCCAAATATCATTAAATGTTAAATAGTTTAGTCT
>OMIH01000168.1 GCA_900299045.1 Methylococcaceae bacterium | reverse complement strand
GTATTCTAACCAACTGAACTACCGCTCCAAAGTCTGGTGGGTGCTGAGGGGATCGAACCCCCGACCCTCGCCTTGTAAGGGCGATGCTCTCCCAGCTGAGCTAAGCACCCGACTTAACTTTGACAATTCTAACGTATCTTTTTTACTTTTTCTAGTCCCTAAGTGAAAAAAATTATTTTTAGATGTAAATTTTTTGCAACTTAATGGTCGCAGACCTACATGCTGTGTGATAATAAACGCGTAAATTCTCTCCCTTAATTTTTAGACATGATGAGGACACAAATGGATGACAATAAGAAAAATGCACTAGCCGCTGCATTGATGCAAATTGAAAAACAGTTCGGAAAAGGTTCTGTGATGCGCATGGGGGATGTCGATACCGCAAAAGATATTGACGTGGTGTCTACTGGCTCATTGAGTTTGGATATCGCATTAGGGTGTGGTGGTTTGCCGCGCGGTCGGGTGGTTGAAATTTATGGTCCAGAGTCATCAGGTAAAACGACGCTGACGCTTCAGGTCATTGCTGAAATGCAAAAATTAGGCGGAACGGCGGCATTTGTTGACGCAGAGCATGCACTTGATATCAATTATGCAGGTAAATTAGGTGTCAACATTGCCGATTTGTATGTATCGCAACCCGACACCGGTGAGCAAGCGTTGGAAATTGTGGATCGTCTTGTGAGTTCTGGGGCAGTGGATATTGTGATTGTCGATTCCGTTGCCGCGCTGACACCCAAAGCTGAAATTGAAGGTGACATGGGCGATTCAC
Source organism: Methylococcaceae bacterium (assembly GCA_900299045.1). Classification (GTDB taxonomy): domain Bacteria; phylum Pseudomonadota; class Gammaproteobacteria; order Methylococcales; family Methylomonadaceae; genus UBA10906. The sequence continues at coordinate 3,282 of OMIH01000168.1, read as the reverse complement.
ACATGGGTCTGCATGCACGTTTAATGTCGCAAGCTTTGCGTAAATTAACGTCTAATATTAAACGCACTAATACATTGGTTATTTTTATTAATCAAATTCGTATGAAAATTGGCGTTATGTTTGGTTCGCCAGAAACGACAACAGGCGGTAATGCGCTTAAGTTTTATGCGTCTGTGCGACTGGATATTCGCCGCATTGGTTCGGTTAAAAAGGGAGAGGATATTGTCGGCAATGAAACCCGTGTAAAAGTGGTTAAAAATAAAGTGGCACCGCCGTTTAAACAAGCTGAATTTGAAATTTTATACGGTGAAGGCATTTCATTTGCAGGTGAACTGGTGGATTTGGGCGTGAATTATGGTTTCGTCCAAAAATCGGGGTCTTGGTACAGTTACGGAACAGAAAAAATTGGACAGGGCAAAGATAATGCGAAAATTTTCTTCAAGGAAAACCCAGAAAAAGCCCATGAACTTGAAATGAAGATTCGTGATGAAGCTTTCCAAAAACCGTTGCTTGCCATTAAAGAATTTGAACCGGCAGAAGACGAAATTGATGATACGCTATAAAATGTATGTTAATAACATCATAACCTACAACAACTTCTGTGGATGATGAACGTCCCTATTTGGCTTGTGTTATAATTAAGCAAATATGGCAAACACAATAGACGTTGCGATTAAAGAGCATTGTTTGCGATTGCTTACGTTTCGTGAGCATTCGCAAAAAGAATTACGCGCAAAATTGATGCAAAAAGGGTATTTACTCGAGGATATTCAGCCCATTATTGATCAATTAGCGCAGGATAATTGGCAAAGCGATAGGCGTTTCGCAGAAAATTATGCACGTCATCGTTTGCGTAAAGGTTATGGCGAAGTGGCTATTCGCTACGAATTAAAACAAAAGGGCATAGATTTTGCTTTAGATTTGCATGGCATTTTGTTGGCGGTTGCAGAGGATTGGATGGACTTATTAACACAAGTATATAACAAAAAATACGGTGAAATCTCACCGATTCCTCGCTTAGAATGGGCGAAACGAAGTCGATTTTTAATGCAACGTGGTTTTTCGAGTTCACAAATTACACAATTCGCCTCAGAATCACGCATTCTTCACTTTTAAATTTTTAATCACGCACACAAAAAAATCATGATGAAAAATATGACTAGCGCAGAAGTACGCTCTGCTTTTTTAGACTTTTTTAAACAACACGGGCATTCAGTTGAGCCGTCAAGTTCACTCGTACCCGGTAACGACCCTACTTTGCTTTTTACCAATGCAGGTATGGTGCAGTTTAAAGATTTATTTTTAGGGCGTGAACAGCGTGAATTCGTTCGTGCCGTCACGAGTCAGCGTTGCGTGCGTGCGGGTGGAAAGCATAATGATTTAGAAAATGTGGGTTATACAGCGCGTCATCACACCTTTTTTGAAATGCTTGGCAATTTTAGTTTTGGTGATTATTTCAAAAAAGAAGCGATTCATTTTGCATGGGAGTTTCTTGTTAACGTGCTGGAAATACCCAAAGAAAAATTGTGGGTGACTGTTTTTGAAGAAGATGACGAAGCAGCGCAAATTTGGATAAATGAGATTGGCGTATCACCTGATCGGGTATCACGCATTGGTGCGAAAGATAATTTTTGGTCAATGGGCGATACGGGGCCGTGTGGACCTTGCAGTGAAATTTTCTACGACCATGGAGAAGAAATCTTTGGTGGTCCACCGGGAACACCCGATGAAGATGGTGATCGCTACATCGAAATATGGAACTTAGTTTTCATGCAATATGATCGTAGTGCGGACGGCACACTAACACCGTTGCCAAAACCCTCTGTTGATACAGGTATGGGATTGGAGCGAATTTCAGCGGTGATGCAAAATGTGCATAACAACTATGATATTGATTTGTTCCAAAATATCGTCAAAGCGGTTGCGCATTTGGCGAATATGACCGATTTGAGTAATAGTTCGCTACGCGTCATTGCGGATCATATCCGCTCATGTGCATTTATGGTGGTAGATGGCGTGATGCCATCAAACGAAGGTCGTGGTTATGTACTTCGTCGCATTATTCGTCGTGCGATTCGTCACGGTTATCGTTTAGGTATTAGCGATATTTTCTTCTATAAATTAGTGGCACCCTTAGCTAAAGAGATGGGCGCGGCGTTCCCCGAATTACTTGCCGCGCAGGCGCAGGTGGAAATCGTTTTAGAACGTGAAGAAAAACGCTTTGCTGAAACGCTAGGGCAGGGCATGAAAATTTTAGAAAGTTGCGTCGCAAAAATGGACGGCTCTGTTATCGCGGGCGATACGGTTTTCCAACTTTATGATACTTATGGTTTCCCTGTTGATTTAACTGCTGATTTTGCGCGTGAGCATCATTTAACGGTTGATTACGATGGTTTTGAAAACGCCATGGAAGCGCAACGTGAACGGGCGCGTTCAGCTAGTAACTTTGGTTCTGATGCGCATAAAAATATTGAACTGGATTCGCACACGCAATTCACTGGTTATGAAACGTTAGAAGATACCGCGCAAATTGTGGCGTTATTTAAAGCTGGTGAAGCCGTTGAACAGTTAAATGCGGGTGACGAAGGGGTCATCGTCTTAGATAAAACACCGTTTTACGGTGAATCGGGTGGTCAAGTGGGTGACTGCGGCACGATTAGCGCGGATGGCGCTGCGTTTGATGTTGCCGATACGCAAAAGCAGGCAGGCGATTTATTCCTCCATCAAGGCAAAGTCACGGCAGGAACGCTCAACGTCGGGCAATCTGTTCGCGCCACTGTCGACATGCAAAAACGTAAAGCGACTGAATTAAGTCACTCCGCAACGCATTTGCTCCACGCTGCCCTGCGTCAAACATTAGGTGAACATGTGTCGCAAAAAGGTTCTCTTGTAAATCCAGAGCGTTTGCGTTTTGATTTCTCGCATTTTGAGCCATTGACCGCAGATGAAATTTCAACGTTAGAGTGGTTAGTCAATGAGCAAATTCGTTTGAATAATCCGGTATCTGCGCAGTTAATGGCAAAAGCTGATGCCGTAAAAGCCGGTGCAATGGCGTTATTTGGCGAAAAATACGGTGCAGAAGTTCGTGTTTTAAAAATTGGTGATTTCTCAACAGAATTATGTGGTGGCACACACGTTGAGCGTGCGGGTGATATTGGTTGCTTTAAAATTATCAGTGAAAACGGTGTCGCGGCTGGTGTTCGACGTATTGAGGCGGTGACAGGGGCGAACTGTTTAGCGTGGTTTGCCGCGCGTGAAAACGCTTTATTACATATTGCTGAT
>OMIH01000167.1 GCA_900299045.1 Methylococcaceae bacterium | reverse complement strand
TTTTTTCAACAATCTGAACCGATGGCTCTGCGATGTCTTTACGACGCGATAAACTCGCCACCATCATAAACATGACAATAATCAATAACCCAGCTAAAACAGCCACCGTACCAACTAGGCAAACATGCCATAAATCAAACGTGGTAGGTTTTAGTGATAAATCAATTGCATAAGTTGTTATATCCATTTGTAAAGACCTCTTTTTATCTATAGTTTATAATTATTATTTTAGCGTTGAACGTGCAGCTTCATTAAACATCATATCTTGAAGAACTAGGCGTGTGGTTTGCAATCGCATTTGCTTTAAGTGTCTATCAGCGATGACGTCAGGCACTTTCTCAGCAAGATACACTTCCCGCATTTTGGCAAGAACAGTTTCGCATTGTTTAACAATTTCCTCAGTGGCCTTGCGACTTTCTTGCGTTTGGTAAGTAGTCTTGCGCATTTCATCAGCCACACATTTTTTGTAAACGTATTTTGATTCTTGAATCTTTTTAATCGTAGTATCACTAATTGTGGTGCTTTCCCATTCATCATTTGCACCTTGTTGCGCAAATAAAGAGGTTGAAAAGAGTAATAAAGGTAATAAAAATAGTTTTTTCATAGCATTCCTGCGAGATTAAAACAAAATAGCGTTCTAATTTTACGCGAACTAGCGAAAAATAAATAACATTTATCTAACTAGATAAGATTTAGCGTGATAAGGTAAGATACACACTGTTTTTACTTTTCTCTTAACTATTTTACTGTTATGACACACTCTTTTATTTCAAATAAACCGATTCCCGTTAACGAACGTTTAATCATGGCGCTAGATTTGCCAAGCATTGAAGAGGCGAAGGCGCTTGTCATCGAACTCGGCGACAGCGTCGTTTTTTATAAGGTAGGCATGGAAATTTTCATGTGCGGTGATTATTTTGGTTTTATAGAATGGCTCAAACAGCATGGCAAAAAAATTTTTGTTGATTTGAAATTTTTTGATGTTCCGGCAACCGTCGGGCGTGCAATTGCTGCACTTAGCCATAAAGGCGTCGATTTAGCCACTATTCATGGCAATAACGCTATCATGGAAGCTGCAGCAGCAAATAAAGGCGATTTAAAAGTCCTCGCTGTTACAGCGCTTACTAGTTTAGATCGCGGTGATTTGAACGATCTAGGATTTGATTGTGATGTGCGCGACCTTGTATTATCGCGTGCGAAACGCGCATTAGCCATTGGCTGTGATGGGATTGTGTCTTCTGGACTTGAAGTGCAAATGTTGCGTGAAGAATTAGACCACAAATTGCTTGTCATTACACCCGGTGTTCGTCCCGTAGATAACCGCGAGGAAGACGATCAAAAACGGGTGGTTAGTGTTGAGAGTGCTTTCCAAAACGGTGCAGATTATATTGTAGTCGGTCGCCCTATTCGTGATGCAAAAGATCCAAGAGCCATGGCGCAAACTATTCAATCACAAATTGCTCAGCAATTTTTAGCGCACTAAATTTCATTTATGTTATTTGACCCAAATTTTACTTCATCGTTTTTTGTTGCACTGCTTATGGGGCTTTTTAGCAGTTTGCATTGCATTGGTATGTGTGGCTCAATTATTGGCTCACTGACGTTTAGTTTAAGCCCTGAAATTCGCCAAGATAAAAAGCGTTTACTTCCCTTTATTTTAAGCTATAACGCAGGACGTATTAGTAGCTATGCTATCGCAGGTGCTATGGTTGGTCTAATTGAAGTGCTTATTTCACTCCCACTTGGGCAAGCACACGGACATCGCTTTCTGCAAATTATTTCAGCACTGATTATGACCGGAGCGGGACTTTACATTGCGGGTTGGTTCCCTCGCTTTGCTTATGTCGAAAAATTAGGTCTTTATTTTTGGCGCTGTATCGAACCTTTTGGGCGAAAATTGATACCGGTCAAAAACTGTCAACACGCGTATTTATTTGGGATGGTTTGGGGATGGTTGCCATGTGGTCTTGTATATGCGGCGCTAGCGTTAACTGCCGCCACAGGCAGCATTCTTCAAGGTGCCTTAACGATGATGGCCTTTGGTTTGGGCACATTACCCGCTGTCATGGGCGTTGGTGTGATGATTAGTGTGCTCACACAACTTGCCGCAATGCGTCAATTCAAGCAAATGGTAGGAATTGTCATGATAACACTTGCTTTCTTTGCGGCATTTCCTTCACTTAACCCCATGGCTCTGACTGATTTGCACTCGATGCACAAATAAAAGGGTAATTTTTTTCAATATGAATCATTTTTCAAGCATTATTGGACAGTCTCCTGAATTAGAAGCACTTATTCGTAGTGCAGAAATTGTCGCGGCAACAGATGTCACCGTTTTACTAAAAGGTGACACCGGAACAGGCAAAGAAATCTTTGCGCATGCGATTAAAAACGCGAGTAAACGCGCTGAAAAAGTGTTTTTAAAGCTCAACTGCGCCGCATTGCCAGAGAGTTTAATCGAGTCAGAATTATTTGGACATAAAAAAGGCTCGTTTACCGGTGCAATTCATAATACGCAAGGGTTATTTAAAGCCGCAGATGGCGGCACACTTTTTTTAGATGAAATCAATTCTCTCCCGCTTGCTGTTCAAGCAAAGTTACTGCGTTTTTTAGATTCGGGAGAGTATCTTGCTATTGGTGATGTACACGTCCATAAAGTTGATGTACGAATTATTGCAGCCACTAATTCAGATTTAACGACGTTGATTAAAAATGGCGAGTTTCGAGCGGATTTGTATTATCGACTTAATGTGGTGCCATTAGAATTGCCGTCTTTGAAAACACGCCATCATGATATTGAATTGCTTGCCACACACTTTTTTAAATTATTTGAAAAAGATCATGGCATGAAAGCGCCTAAGTTAAGTAAAGCGAGCATCAAAACATTAAAACAATATGAGTGGCCAGGTAATGTACGAGAATTGCGAAATTTATGTGAGCGTTTGAGTATCTTGTATGCAGAAAAAATCGTTGAACCAG
>OMIH01000166.1 GCA_900299045.1 Methylococcaceae bacterium | reverse complement strand
TTAATGGACAACGCAGATATCGCGCTCTATCAAGCTAAAGACAATGGTCGTGGCTGTTTTGCGTATTTTTCTGAAAGTTTAACAATCGCTGCACGTGAGCGTTTAGACTTAGAATCACGTTTGCGTCGCGGCATTGAGCAAGGTGAGTTGCGTGTTTTCTATCAGGCTCAAGTAGATATGTTAAGCGGTGATGTGATTGGCGCAGAAGCGCTGGTACGCTGGCAAGAACCCGACGAGGGGTTAATCCCGCCTTATAAATTCATCGGCATTGCGGAAGAAACGGGGTTAATTATGCGCATTGGTGAATGGGTACTGCGCGAGGTATGTCGTCAAGGGAAAGAATGGTTAGACGCTGGATGCGCACCGATTCGTTTAGCGGTTAACGTATCACCAGCCCAATTTAAACACTGTAATATGCTCGAGTTGATTACGTCAGTGCTTGAGGAAACCGGTTATCCAGCAGCGCAATTAGAAATTGAATTAACCGAAAGTGGTTTGATGGAGCATCAAGAACTCGTGATTGATATTCTCAGCAAATTACGTGAACTTGGCATCCATTTAGCCATTGATGATTTTGGAACGGGTTATTCATCACTTTCTTATTTAAAACGCTTTCCGATGAATGTACTGAAAATTGATAAAAGTTTTATTGATGATATCCCCTATTCTGCTGATGATATGGCGATTGCCTCAGCCATTATTTCAATGGGGCAAACGTTAGGCTTTAAAGTCTTAGCAGAAGGTGTAGAAACGCCAGAACAGCTGGATTTCTTAACGCAAAAGGGCTGTGATATTTATCAAGGTTATATAAAAAGCAAGCCACTACCCGCTGATGAATTTTTGACATTTCGCCTCGAATCTTTTGGCAATAAATAGCATTTAAAAGGTCAATAAAAAAAGCCAGCAAATGCTGGCTTTTTTTATCATAAGGCTATGGAGAGAACCTCGCTTAATTACCCAGCCAAATCAATTCAACACGACGGTTTCGCACTCTGCCCGCTTCGGTTCTGTTATCTGCAACAGGATGTGATTCACCGTAGCCATGCGCTGTTAATTTATTTTTCACGCCTTTATAGGCTAAATAATCCGCAACAGACTGTGAACGCGCTTTAGATAAACGTAAATTATGTTTATCTGTCCCCTCGCTGCTCGTATGACCTTGGACTTCTAAATCATTTTTTTGTGGATACGCCATCAAACTACTTGCTACGCCATCTAAAATACTTTTTGCGCTTGGTGTTAATTGCGCTGAATCATACTCAAATTGCACTCCTCTAATCTCCAAACTAATAGGGCAACCTTTTGCGTCAACTTTACTGCCAGCAATCGTTCCAGCGCATAAATCCAAACAGTTATTCACACCGTCTTTATCGCTATCTTGCGTTGAGCAGTCTGCCGCAGGCGTTGGTACAAGCGGTTTTGCGACGGGTAATTCAATCTTAGGCTCGGGGCGATGTGCTTTTTCACCTAACGGAAGAACAAACCCGACGTTCACCACCATTTCATGAAAATCGTCGCTGTTGGCTGTGTTGGATAAATTATTATTGAAATTATTGTTGTAGCGATAACGTACATCACTGCGTAGCAAGAAACCGTCACAAATTTCATACGTTAACCCCAAACCCGCCTCACCTAAAAAGCCAACAGCGTTTGTGCCATGAACGCTCGTATTAGCCGCACCTGCGCCAATCACTGCGTAAGGCGAAAATTTATCTCTAAAGAAGAAATACTGTAAATCCGCTGTTCCGCCCGCTAATTGTGAATCATCGGTGGTTAAATCCAGTTTATTGGTTGCGCTACCTAAATTTTGGTAAATTCCTTTTAATTCTGCATTGAAGTGTGAATCTAGCATTTTACCGACCGCTAAACCACCACCCCAACCGTCGTTACTATTGCGTTCGCTATCGGTTTTAACATACGAGCCAAAAGGCGCAACGTACCAGCGGGTATCGTCTTCTTGCGTAGCGTGTGAAATGGCTGGTGCGGCTAACGCGGTGAATACTGCAACGGCTAAATAGTTTTTCATTTTTTTCATTTTCTCTTAAAAGTGCCAAAGGAATAATACGCTCAGTCTATACGCCAATGACACTCAACGCAAAACGTAAACGCAAAAATGTGACATCGCTCACGTTTTCGTCCAACAATGCCCTTTCTTTTATAAAAATCGCGACAGATTAAAACAAACCTAATTGAACTTGCGCCACCTCTGACATCATTTCGCGCGACCATGGCGGATCTAAACAAATTTCGACATTCACGCTCGCCACATTGGGTAAATCACGAATCCCTTTTTCAACGTCACCTTGAATAACCGGCCCCATGCCGCACCCTGGCGCGGTTAACGTCATAATAACGTGAACATGATAGTCAGTATCCGTCACTGAATGCACTTGACATTCATATACCAGTCCCAAATCCACGATGTTAACGGGAATTTCAGGATCATAAACGGTTTTCATCACTGCCCAACAATTTTCTTTCACCGCCTCCGCACTGTTATCATTTACGAGTACTGCGCTGTGATGTGCTTCTCTGCCCAAGGCATCAGCATCTTTGCCTGCAATGCGTACCATGTGACCATAAGGCGTAATAACGGTGAAGTTATCGCCTAACGCTTGATGGAGCGTCACGATATCGCCTGCGTTAAGTTTACCGATATGCCCATCGGGGATAGTAATCACATCCACATTGCGCGTTAGGGTAATATTTTCTCTTTCTGACATGGTAAGTTTGTAAAGTTAATGTAAAAAATGTGACGCATCAATGTGCTGTCCTGTCACGCCTAAACTGTCATCACTGAGCAAATAGCAAAAAATAGGATTCAACGACATCATAGAAGGTAATTGACTCTTATCTTCTGCGGGATAAGCCCGTCTGCGCAAAGGGGAATCAATTGGGCACGGAATTAAGGTATTCACACGAATTTTTCCGCCCCCTTCAAGCTCTTGCGATAATCCATTGGCAAGACCTTCCATAGCCACTTTAGATACGCCATACGCGCCCGAATAAGCCGGTACGAGCCGCGCTGACGAATCAGAAATAAAGACAATTGACGCATGTGGTGCTTTTTGCATAACGGGCAACAACTCGCGTGTCAAAATAAAGGGCGCATTCACATTCACATTGAGCGTATGCCCCCACTCTTTTGTGCCAAATTGAATCAATGGGGTAAATGCGCTCAACTCAACTGCGCCATGCACTAAACCGTGCAACATACCGTATTTATCATCAATACGCTGTGCTAACTCAATGTAATCATTTTCACTTGCGCCAGCTAAGTCAAAAGGATACAAAATCGGTTCAATGCCACCTTGCTCTAAAATGCTGTCGTACACTTTTTCAAGTTTCGGTAAATTTTTATCCAGCAAAATAACAATTGCGCCTTGCTTTGCGAATTCAATTGCCGCTGTTGAGCCAAGACCACCCGCAGCGCCAGTAATTAAAATAACTCGATTCTCTAACATCATAATACGTTTTTAAGCCATGTCAGTAATTGCTTGGGCGACTCAATCAATGCGGCTGCGCCCCACTCTTTAGGTTGATCGTTTGGTTGCAGATACCCATAAACCGCTGCAAGCGTGTGCATATTGGCGGCATTTCCCGCCACAATATCGTGCGCGGCATCGCCAATATAGACGCATTCACTCGCTAGCACGCCTATTTGCTCACAAGCCGCCAATAAAGGTGCAGGATGTGGCTTGGGCGTTGGTGTGCTGTCACCGCTAATCACACACGCAGCGCGAGAGTGCAAATTAAACGCTTGCATCAACGGTGACGTAAATCGTGTTCGCTTATTGGTGACAATGCCCCAAGGAATACGCTTGGTTTCAAGAAACGCGAGGACTTCACGCATACCATCGAAAAAATCACTGTGCGTGGCAATATTATTCTCATAAAGCGTCAACATCGTTTCTAAAATATGCTCGCGTGTTTGCAAATCGATATGTTTATCTATACTCGCATCAATCATCGCCACCGCGCCAAACGACACATGTGATTTCACAAAATCGAAACTGATAGGGGCAAAATCGTATTCGATTAACGCTTTATTCAAACACGCAACCAAATCCGGTGCGGTATCAATTAACGTACCGTCTAAATCAAATAACACACATGAAATGGTTTTTTGCTTCATGTTATGCTGGCTTTTTAAATGCCGCGATATAATTCACATCAATATCGTTGCCAAGTGAAAAACGTTGCGTAATTGGATTATATTCAATGCCAATCATCCCTTGCAGTTCAAGTCCCGCTGATCTGGCGCTTTGACTGAGTTCTGAGGGTTTAATAAATGTTTTGAATTCATGTGTCCCTTTTGGAACCATTTGCATCACATATTCTGCGGCAACAATCGCCAGTAAAAACGCTTTGGGGTGACGATTAAGTGTCGAAAAGAAAACCAGACCCTCTGGTTTGACGAGTTTCGCACACGCAGAAATAATTGAACCCGCATCAGGAACGTGTTCAAGCATTTCCATGCAAGTGACCACATCAAAACTTTCCGGTTGCTGCGCGGCAAGCGTTTCAACGCTTATTTTTTGATAATGAACCTGTGTGCCTGTTTCAAGTGCGTGTAATTCAGCAATATCCACAAGATCAGCACTTAAATCAATGCCCAGTGCATTCGCGCCTTTTTGCGCGAGCGCCTCCGTTAAAATGCCGCCACCGCAACCCACATCGAGAATTTGACGGTTTTCAATGGCGGTAAATTTTTCAATAAATCCCACACGTAGCGGATTGACCGCGTGTAAGGTTTTAAACTCACCGTGTAAATCCCACCAGCGTTCAGCCATTGAGCCAAATTTTTCAATTTCGTGTGCGTGTACGTTTTCGTTCATATTCATTAAATGTGTCTTTAAATAAATTAGGTATAGTTTAGCTTATTAGTAGGTTATTTGTCATATTATGATAATGAAATTACCTTTTCATTTCAAAAACCACTCTTAAACCGTGAATGTTGCCGCTAATATAGCCGTATTAGGCTTGTCTTGTAATTTGCCAGCAATAATGGATTTTTTGATCGCGTGCAAAATCATCAGGAATTGTTTTAGCTGTGATATCAACAATGTTTAATCCTGAAAATGGCGTTAAATCAAATTTAAAACGTCTAAAATTAGTTGAAAAATACAGTATTCCCGTCGGTGTTAATAATGAAGCTGCGTGCTCAATGAGTGCAATATAATCGAGCTGAATATCGAACACCTCTTCCATGCGCTTTGAATTGGAAAACGTCGGCGGATCTAAAAAAATCAAATCATACTGTCTTGATTGACGTTTTGCTTCACTTGCCAGCCACTGAACGCAATTCGCTTGAATAAATTCATGCCTGCCTGTTGTCGTATTGAGCGCTAAATTATCTTTTGCCCACTGCAAATAGGTGTTTGACATATCTACGGTCGTTGTCACACTTGCGCCCCCAACCGCCGCATGAACCGTCGCGCTACCTGTGTAGGCAAATAAATTCAAAAAGCGTTTACCTTGCGCCTGTTTTTGGATTAACAAGCGAATGGGACGATGATCTAAAAATAAGCCGGTATCTAAATAATCATCAAAATTCACACGCAAACGGCATCCGCCTTCAACAACTTCATGAAAGATACCCAATTCACTGTTTTTTTCGTATTGCTCGGTGCTGCGTTGTTTTTTGCGCACTTTTAATAACACTTGCGCTGGTGGCACGCCTAATATATTGGGAATTTCAGTTAACACGCCCGCTAAACGTAAATCGGCTTTTTCTTGATCGACACTTTTAGGGGCTTCATATTCTTGGACATTCACCCACGTTTTATCGCTGTGATAAATATCAATTGCCACCGCATATTCAGGTAAATCGGCATCGTAAACGCGATAGCAAAAAATGTGATGCTGCTTTGCCCATTTCGCTAATTTTTTAAAATTTTTCTGTAAACGATTCGCAAACATGGGGGCAAATTCCCCCGGTCTGCTAGGCATTTCAACAAGAGCGTGGACGGTTTCTTGAGGCGCTGAAATAGCGTGTGTTTGCTCGTTTGCCATATCAATCACATTGGCAATGCGTTCTTTAACCAGATACGTTTTGGGAATAAAAAACGTCTTTTCTT
>OMIH01000165.1 GCA_900299045.1 Methylococcaceae bacterium | reverse complement strand
TACGATGTTGCAGTTCTATCATCAACTTTTGCTGTATTTTGGCCATTGCCAATGTATAGGCTTCTTTGACTTCTATTTTTGCACCATCACCAGGCTCTTCTAACTCTATTTGGATATAAGAAGTCAATGCTGAAGGGCATTCAACGCGATAATATTCGCGTCGATTGTACCAATACAGCTGTGAGGGGATATCAATGATAAAACAATCACTGCCACGGTATTTTCCCTTTACCACGCCACCAACGTGAAATGACACCTGAATACCGTTAAATACCGTGTTAAATCCAGGGCTTCTCACCTTTAGTAATTTTTTATTTAGATAATCCGAAGAACCATAATCAAGTACCACAGTGCCGTCTTGGTGATTAATGGCAAGCAATACCGTTAGCAGTGTTTCTTTTCCTCCCAATCCCACTGAGAGGTTACATTTGTTTTTCACAAGCATTGCCAAGTTATTTACGATCATGGCGCGGTTGTGTATCATCGCGGAATCGTCAGACATTAAGCCTCCTCTTTACATGACACCTAAGCAAACAACGACTTGGGTGTATAAAAATAATGTGTGGTTACTATTGTCCCCATCAAGGGAGTGTATCGGATCGTTAGCTTGTCTACTTTAGACAAATTTATCAATTGCCGTGTGCTAGTTTACCAAAGCTCACACAAAAAGTTTATGCTACCGCACGAATTTTAAGTAAACAAACCACAAATTGTTTTCTATTGACAGATCAACACAAACGATTAGACTCACCCATTTCAATGCGCTGTTAATATGTGACAGAAAAAAATCATCTCAAGTCACAAATCGTTTAAAACAAGTAGGGACTACACTAAATGGCAAATAAAAAATGGTTAACACACCCTGTTGTTGTTTGTGTCTTGCTTGGGATTGCTGCCTTTTTACTGATTCTTGGTTTACAATCCGTCAATCTTTTGAAAGGACTTGAACTTCGTGTATTTGATAAATTTTTATCTCAACGCCCCACAGAAATCATTGATCAGCGTATTGTGATTATTAGTGAAACCGAGCCCGATATTCGTCGTTATGGACATCCGCTTTCGGATCAAGTTTTTGCCGATGCCCTGCAAAAAGCCGAAGACGCTAGTGCTCGAGTTATTGGGGTGGATAAATATAGAGATATTCCCACGCCACCAGGTTCAGATAATTTAAGTCAGCTATTAAAAAAATATGACAATATTGTTTGGATATTCTTTGGCGGCAATGATAAGCAAAATTTTGTATCAGCACCTGCTGTATTAGAAGGCAATGTTGCAAGAACAGCATTCAATAATATTTTGGAAGATTCCGATGGCGTTGCACGTCGAGGGCTTTTGTTTTCGGATATAAATGGCAATAGTTATTATTCTCTGCCGCTATTACTTTCTGTTTACTATCTCGCTAATGAAAATATAGCCGTTCAACTCGACGATCAGCAAACACTTAATATCAATGGCATTAGCGTGCCTAAGATAGATGCAAATTTTGGGGGGTATCATCATGCCGACACGGGCGGCTATCAGATTATGCTCGACTATCCCGCTTTGCCACAATCGTTTAAGACTTTCACGTTATCGGATTTACTTGATGATAACGTGCCCGTTGATGCGTTAAAAGATAAAATCGTTTTATTTGGCGCGATGGCACCGAGTCTGCAAGATTATTGGCTTTTACCCAATGAAGTCACCCGTTTTGGTATTGAATATCATGGTTATTTTATTAGCCAACTGCTCAATATAGCCACGCAACAAAAGCAACCTCTACGCGCAATAGCCGATGATGCGGAATATGGATGGCTGTTATTTTGGTGTTTAATTGGCTCGTTTGCTGGATTGTATCGAGGCGGTCTTCTCTTTTTTGTTTTAATGATTAGCGAGCTTATCGCGCTTTTGGGTTGTAATATTTTATTACTCAATGCAGGCTGGTGGCTCCCTCTTATTGCGCCGCTACTGGGTTGGTTGAGCGCCTTGTTTGTTAGCGTTTTTTATTTTTTCACGCAAACGCGAGCCGAACGTGGTCAATTAATGAAATTGTTTGAACGTCACGTTTCGCCCGAAGTCGCTTCGCATTTATGGGAAGTGCGCGAACAGTTTTTTAGCGAAAACGGCATTCATCCCGATACCGTTACGGCAACCGTTTTATTTACGGATTTATCCAATTTCACGACAATCTCAGAACACATGGAGCCCTTAGTTTTAATGCACTGGCTCAATGAGTATATGGAGGAAATGAGTCAACTCGTGATGGCGCATGGCGGGATGATTGATAAATATATCGGCGATGCCATCATGGCGATTTTTGGTGTGCCCGTCAAACGCGAAACCGAAGAAGAAATGGCAAGAGATGCAAAACAAGCCGTTGCGTGTGCCATTGAATTTGGCTACAAACTCAGCGAACTTAATCAAAAATGGGAAGCTCAAGGCTTACCCACCGTTACGATGCGCACAGGCATTTATACGGGAACAGTGGTTGCAGGGAGTTTTGGCAGTTCGCAACGAATGGAATACACCGTTATTGGCGATACGGTCAATACCGCCTCACGTCTTGAGAGTTTCGACAAAACCATCGCCGCGCCAACACGAGCGCATCCTTGCCGTATTTTAATTGGAAATTCAACGTACCAGTACGTCCAAGCTTATTATCATACAGAAGTGGTTGGCGAGTGTTTACTCAAAGGCAAAACCGATTCACTAAAAATTCATCACGTGATTGCAAAAAATTAATACAATAAATCCGAGGCGGTGGGCGGTAATATGCCATAGCCTCGCACGGTAAGCGAACTACCCGCGCCAACAGCACAGTAATCTTGACTTAGTAAATCACGCCCAAAAGACGATGTGTTCAATCCAATTAACACGCCACTCAAATCCATTTGAGGTGATGTCATCTTCACTGTCCCACTTAATCCAAATTGTGATGCCGCCTGTATAATATTCAATCCCGATACGGTATTTTTCCATTCAAGCGGTACATCATGAATATTTTCATTAAATATCAGCACTAAATTTTGATTGACAGCAACAGCATTACTTCCTTTTTTTGGCGCTGTTAACACAAGGACGGGGGCAACTTTATCGTTATTTGCCATTGATTATCTATCCTAAAAAATATAAAAACGTCGCTTCTAGGAAATGAACGATGAAATAACAAAGCGGTTTGTGGTATATCGATAAGGCGTTTTCAACACGTCATTCCATGATCGCTAGCAAACCAACGAAATAAACGTGCGTTTTGTATTTCAGATTTTTTTGATACGCACCACGCATCTCAAATGTACCTGTAAAAATCTGAGTACATGACAAAAAAAATAACTAGCTGAAAAATAATGCAAAATATGCTGATTTTTAGCAGAAACAATGCAAGAAATCGCTGAACTGTCAGAACGCTTAAAGCAACATTTTCCATGGCACAAAACAAAAAGAGATTGTTTAGTGGGTGCT
>OMIH01000164.1 GCA_900299045.1 Methylococcaceae bacterium | reverse complement strand
TTTTTCATTTTATCTACTTTGCGTACGGCATCGTTAATTGCTGCCGCGACTAAATCTTCAAGCATATCCTTATCATCGCCTACTAATGAGGGATCAATGGTGACTTTACGTGCTTCGCGTTTACCCGTCATCACAATACTTACAAGACCACCGCCAGATTCGCCAACGACTTGCATAAGGGCTAATTCATTCTGAACATTTTTGAGGTCTTCTTGCATTTTTTGAGCTTGTTGCATCAAATTGCCAAGTGCATTTTTCATAGCATTTCCTTTTATATAAATCTAAATGGGTTGAATGGTTTCAGATAAAACTTGAGCATCGAAATTCTCTTGAAAATAGACGATGGTACTATCTTCATAGATGGCTTGAACGGCTTCATGTTGCCGGTTTTCTTGCGCTTGCGTGATAAGTTGCGCTGGGGTGTGTGCGTCGAGCGTTTTGACCTCAATGCGCAATTTGATGGGTTTTGCAAGTAACTCGCGTAATGCTTTCTCCAGTTTTTCTGTAGAATCGTTATCAAGTAAACTATCAAATTCAGGGTCTAAGCGTAAATGACACTGCGTATCGTCTAAATATTCTAAAACGCAACGACTCGCAAACTGTTTTGTCATGCCGCTTTTTAAATTAGCGACCATCGATTCCCAATTAGGCAAATTGTTTGAAGAGATGGGCGTTGATGGCGACGGTATTTCGGGTGATGCCGTGATGACTTGGGGAGGTGTTTGCGGAGTAATTTCCGATGCGACTGGGGTGGCAATGGGAGCGGCAAGAGGATTGGTGCTTATTGCAGATACAGTCGTTTGCGTTTCTATTTTAGCGGGACGAAAAGTAAGCATACGCAACATGACCATTTCAAAACCGCTGCGTGGATCGGGCGTGAGTTCTAAATCTTTTTGACCAAGCAACGCAATTTGATAATACAGTTGTACTTCTTCGGGCGACATCATTTGCGCCAGTTCCGCAACCACGTCGACATCCAAATCATGTGTTAACATCGTGGGTATATGCTGCACGAGGGCAATACGATGTAAAAATTGCAGTAACTGTTGCAGTAGTTCGCTGAAATCTGGGCTTAATTGACTTAATTCATCTATATGGTCAAGTATAGCGGGGGCATTCGCTTGTGCGAGTGCATACAAAATCGCTTCGACGGGTTGCGTTGCAATTGCGCCTAGCATCGCATGCACATCATCATTGTTTACGCGACCATTACCGTAGACAATAGCTTGGTCAAGTAAACTCAAACCATCACGCATACTCCCATCCGCAGCGCGTGAAAGCAATTTCAACGCGTCTGTTTCAAACTCAATTTTTTCTTGGGCGAGAATAAAACCCATTTGCGTAAAAATTTCGCTAGGCAGTAAGCGTTTTAAATTAAATTGTAAACAGCGTGAAAGTACCGTGACTGGAATTTTGTGTGGATCGGTGGTAGCCAGCAAAAACTTAACATGCGGTGGCGGTTCTTCAAGTGTTTTGAGTAGTGCATTAAAACTATGCCCAGAGAGCATATGTACTTCGTCAATAAGATAAACCTTATAACGCCCCTGATTAGGCGCATATTGTGCATTATCAAGTAAGTCGCGTGTGTCTTCGACTTTTGTGCGTGAAGCCGCGTCCACTTCAATCAAATCTAAAAAACGCCCTTCATCCACCGCTTGGCAAATATCACATTGACCACAGGGGTTGAAATTTTGCAAGTTTTCACAATTGATTGCTTTGGCTAAAATGCGAGCTAAGGTTGTTTTACCTACACCGCGTGTCCCTGTAAAAAGATACGCTTGATGAAGACGTTGATGTTTTAGCGCGTTAGTTAATGAGGTTATGACGTGGGTTTGTCCGACAACTTCATTGAAATTATGCGGTCGCCACTTTCGAGCAAGCACCTGATAATTCATGACGGGATTTCGTTAATAACGTGGAGGAGATTGGGTGGTAGTGCACCAGCTACATCTCGGCACACGAATCCGCTGCTACCGTTGCTTACTTCCGTACCTGGCGGGGTTCGCAGCATATCGTTGCGAGAGAACCGATACAACTACCATAATGCTGTCAGCATAATTTGCTGAAGACCTGCTTATTATCTACTAATATGTGAAATATGACAACTTAAATTCGTTCATTATCATGTTGTGGCAAACAGGAGGTAATTATCTCCCATGCCTCTTCACTGGTTTGTGCATATTGAATTAAGGCGACGTCGTCAGCTGAAATCATGCCTGCGTCACATAGCGCTTGAAAATTCACAATGCGATCCCAGTACGTTTTATCAAATAAAACGATTGGAATACGCGGTATTTTTTTTGTTTGAATCAACGTCAACGCTTCAAATAATTCGTCTAGTGTGCCAAAACCACCCGGAAAAACAATTAGCGCTTTCGCTCTCATAAAAAATTGCATTTTTCGCATTGAAAAATGCTCAAATTCAAAACATAAACTAGGCGTAATATAAGCGTTGGGTATTTGTTCATGTGGTAGTGAAATATTAAATCCTGCACTTTTTCCACCAACATCTGCCGCGCCACGATTGACCGCTTCCATAATGCCTCCGCCACCGCCTGTTACTACAATAAAAGAGGGTGACTGCGTCATGAAATAACGCGTTATTAACGCGCCTAATTGGCGTGCTTGAGCGTAATGATACTCGTTAGATGTACGAGCACTACCAAAAACAACGATGGTGTTATGAATACCTTGTTCGTTAAATACTAAGGTTGGTTTAAGTAATTCGAGTTGCATACGCACACTACGCAACTCTTCACGTTTTAAAAAATCCGTGTCTTCAAATGCCAAAATAGGCGAGGGGGCGTGTAATGGGGGCATATCTCATAGTAATCATAAAGTTAGCGTGTTCCGTAAACCACAATGGTTTTTCCATGTGACGACACAAGCCCCTTTAATTCTAATTCTTTAATCGCTCGTCCCGCCATTTCGCGTGAACATCCTACAATACGTCCAATCTCTTGGCGAGAAATATGTAGTTGCATGCCTTGAGGGTGGGTAATTGCCTGAGGTGATTTACATAAATCAAGCAGCGCGTGTGCAATGCGCCCCTCAACATCGATAAAAGCAAGTTCACATAATTTGTTGCTCGTTGCAAGTAAACGTGTAGCGAGTTGTTCACCGATAAGATATAAAATATCTGGTGCGCAAAACAGTAAATCTTTGTGAAGCACTTCTTTTAAATAGGCATAGCTAATTTCAGCTAATAAACAATTTTCGCGTGTTCGGGCATTCACTTTACGGACTTCTTCACCCTTAAATATCCCTATTTCCCCAATAAATTCATTTTTTCCAAGATACGCTAAAATTAAGTCATTATTGTGATCATTTGCTTCATTTTCGGCAAAAATCGCCACAGAACCTTCGATAATAAAATATAAGCGATCTCCAATATCGCCAATTTTAATGATATCCGTTTTGGCGGGATATTTTTTTTTTCACAAAATTTTAAAAAGGTGGCAATAATCTCTTTATAAGGGGATTTTGAGTACATATCACTTAGAATGAATTAAATGTTGAAAATAAACGCCGTGCGTTGCTTTTTTTTACAGTTCTAGCATAATGGTATTTTACCTATTTTTTCGGTTTACCTTTATGAAAAAAAATATTTTTTTGAAAGCACTTTTTACGGGTTTCGTTATCTTGATAATGGCTGGCTGTTCTGATAACAAGGGCAAAGAAAACAAAATGCAAACCAATGGCGTGGAAAATACCCCAATTAGTCACACGCTACTCGATGCGAAAGTGAGCGCGAGTGATAAACAAAAATTTGAAGTCGCTTTTGCCAATCAATGTGAGCAACGTGAGCTTAAAAATTCAACCAATCCCGATACCGATAAACCTCGCGTAGATAAAGCGTGTGAATGTATTGCAACGTTTATGATGAAAGATTTAACCGCTATTGAAGCTGAAAAATTTTTAGCAGAGCATCAAGGCTCTCAATCATTAACGATTAAATACGAAAACGCTGCGTATCATTGCTTACAGCAAAAAAATCCCCCTTCACCGGCACATTTGTTTAGCAAACCCTAACTTTCTGCTATAAAATAGGGTCGTTTAACCAAAAAACTTAACTTTTCATCTTTATTTGAGTACTAAATTATGGCTTTTGTTGTTACCGATAATTGTATTAAATGTAAATTTACGGATTGCGTTGATGTGTGTCCTGTCGATTGCTTTCATGTGGGACCTAACTTTATGGTTATCGATCCTGATGAGTGTATTGACTGCACTTTATGCGAACCAGAATGCCCTGCAAATGCTATTTTTGCTATCGATGAGTTACCTGAAGGTCAAGAAATTTTCGCTGAATTGAATGCTGAATTGTCAAAAAAATGGCCTGTATTAACCGAAGTTCAAGATGCGATGCCAGACGCTGATGAATGGAATGGTAAAAAAGACAAATTACAGTATTTAGAAAGATAATTTTTTATTTTTCTTAAAAACGAAAAAATCCGCTTTTGTGTTAATTATTTTTTATTTAACCGGCGGATTTTTTTGTATCTCAAATTAATGAATGTACGAGAAGCCTTCTAATGACTCAAATTGTTGTTTGCGCGTTATATAAATTTGTGACACTTGAAAATTATCACGCAATGCGCCAACCACTGCATGATGTCATGGAAAAAAATCATGTACGCGGCACGCTATTACTCGCCCATGAGGGTATTAACGGCACCATTGCGGGAACACGTCAAGCCATTGATATTGTATTGGCCTGGTTAATATCGGACGTGCGTTTATCTGCGCTAGAATACAAAGAATCGCTTACCGATGTGATGCCTTTTAATCGTACGAAAGTAAAATTAAAAAAAGAAATTGTCACGATGGGAATTGAGGGTATTGATCCCAATCAAGTCGTTGGCACTTATGTGAACCCACAAGATTGGAATTCGCTTATTACTGATCCAGACGTTCTAGTCATTGACACGCGCAATGACTACGAATTTCAAGTGGGCACATTCAAAAATGCAATCAATCCAAACACGCAAAGTTTTCGTGAATTTCCCCAGTATGTCAAAGACAATCTCGATGTGACTAAACACAAAAAAGTAGCGATGTTTTGCACAGGTGGGATTCGCTGTGAAAAATCCACTGCATTTTTAAAGCAACAAGGATTTGACGAGGTGTATCATCTCAAAGGCGGTATTCTCAAGTATTTAGAGGAGATGCCTGTTGAAAATACGCTTTGGGAAGGCGAATGTTTTGTATTTGATGAGCGCGTCACGGTCAATCATCAACTGGAAAAAGGCATTTATGATCAATGTAACGCTTGTCGACTTCCCATCACGCAACAAGATAAAACAAGTGAAAAATACCAGCAAGGGGTGAGTTGTCCGCATTGCTTTGATAAAGTGACCCTTGAGCAAAAAGCACGTTTTAGTGAGCGTGAAAAGCAAATGGCATTGGCAAAAAAACGAGGTGAGAGTCACCTTGGTGAAGATGCGGCGAAATTACTTATTCAAAAACGCCAGAAAAAAATACAGTCTCGACGCATCACTCAAAAAATATAAATACGCTGTATTCACAGCGCCAATATTAGCGTGTATATTTTAGGCAAGTTTTACACTATTTTGAGCGTTTTTTTGACGGGGAAAATAAGATGAAATCGAAAGTGTTAATGGTGGCGCTTATGTTGACGATGCCTTTGACCGCTATGGCGGATAGGCATGGGCATTACGGTTATGGTGGACATCACCACAATGGCGGTAATCGTTGGATTGCACCGGCTATTATTGGCGGTGTGATAGCGGGTTCTGCGCTCTATGGTGTGACAAGAGATAGAGATCGTGAGGTTGTCATTGAGCGTGATCCTAATGAGGAGTATTACCGCCGTGAGTTAATACGCCAAGAGTTACGTGAAGAACAATTACGACAGCGAGAGCGCGATTTAGAACGTCGTGAACGTCAGCTGTATGGAAATTATAATCCATTTCCTGCGTTGAATTCTGATGACAGATGTAATGAATACTATCGAAATAATGGCGATTCAAACTATTATTCACGAAATTGCTGGTAATTTTTCTGTTAGCTAAATTAGCTAACTATCAACAAATGCGACGAATCTTTTGAATTTAAAGATTCGCCGTATCGCTTTATTTACGCTGAAAAAGAGGAGCCGCACCCACATGTTGTGGTGGCATTTGGATTGCGAATCACAAATTGCGCACCAGAAAGGTCTTCTTTGTAATCAATTTCTGCACCGTTCAAATACGAAATACTCATTGAGTCAATCAGTACCGTGACGCCATTTTTCTCTACTTGCGTGTCGTCATCATTTACTTCTTCATCAAACGTGAAACCGTATTGAAACCCAGAACAACCACCTCCAGAAACATAAACCCGCAGTTTTAACTGTGGATTACCTTCTTCTTCAATTAAAGTGTGTACTTTTGTTGCGGCGCTGTCGGTAAAAATAATAGGAGTCGTCATGGTCTAAAAAATTGAGTTTGGGTTAATTTGGCGTAGATTATGGCTTATTCACAGCGTGACAGTCAACAATTATGGATACAACGCGACAGTGGTCAGTCCTTGATTTTCTGGCAACCCAAAACGTAAATTCATCGCTTGAACCGCTTGTCCTGCTGCTCCTTTTACCAAATTATCGATTACAGATAAAATCACCACTGTTTTACCATCTTGAGGGAGATGCACTGCTATTTGGCATCGATTGCTTCCTCTCACATTGCGCGTATCGGGATGTGAACCTTGTGGCAATACATCGACAAATGCTTCATGGGTGTAGCGCGTTTCGTATAATGTTTGCAGTTGTGTTTGCGTAATTTCGTGTGTTAATGTGGCGTAAAGTGTGGCATGAATACCGCGAATCATCGGCGTTAAGTGCGGTACAAAGGTTAAATTTATCGCTTGATGTGTGAGTGCACGCAAGCCTTGAGTAATTTCAGGTAAATGTCGATGACCACCAACGGCATAGGATTTAAAGCTTTCACCGGTTTCACTCATCAGTGTGGCAATTTCTGCCTTTCGACCCGCACCGCTTACGCCCGATTTGACATCGGCAATTAAGCGCGTCACGTCAATGATACCCGCTTCCAGTAAAGGAGCAAAACCCAGTTGCACCGCTGTTGGATAGCATCCTGCACAGGCAATTAAATCCGCATTTTTCAGTGCATCGCGGTGCAGTTCGGGTAAACCGTAGACTGATTGCTTAATGAGGTGGGGGGTTG
>OMIH01000163.1 GCA_900299045.1 Methylococcaceae bacterium | reverse complement strand
CTTCTAAATTTTCTTTTTGATGCAAGACAAAATCTTTACCTGCATCCACGACTTTGGTGGTACTGGCGATAATGTCTTTGCGATATTTGTGAATTAAAAAACCACTCACAACGCCTAAACCAAACACAACAATTGGATTTTTTACTGCAATACTCATTACTTTACTCCCACTATAAACAACGGCTGAGGCGATAGAGCCTTTAAAAATTTCTTTGGACAATGAATCCTTTTCATGTCGCATGGCTTTGTGTGCGTGTTTCATTTTTATCCCTCCTGCTAGAACGCAATGTCACTGAGGCAATACGTCACTCTCATTGAGCATTTCATAAATTCCTTTGCAACCTTCGCAACAAAATTTTTTTTCGCCCGTTTTAGTTTGTAACGTAAACCCTGAAATTTCAACAGTCAGTTGACATAAATCGCAGAGTTTTTTTTCTTCTTCACTCATTTTACGTTGACCTGTAAATAGTAAACTTCATTTAAAATAGTAACAAAACTTAACCTAGCTCACAATCACGGGTTATTGCTGGTCTTGCGCGATTTGCTAACCTTGCACAGCTTTACTCGATGCCTTCATCAACGCAATCCGCAGGGCGCCCGTTAAACTCGCGCCAAGCCCTAACCGCATGGCAAACGCCGGTAAAATAATCATCGACGTAACCGCAAGTCCCGCGCCTAAAAGTAACGCACCGTTATTATTTTTGGCGGATTGAATTGATTGCTCTTGGCTATTTGACTTCATGATGAAAACCTCGAAATAACATAAGAAAATAGAGTTAACTACTAAACGCTAATCTATTTTATTTGCAGAAGCCATGCCATAAAAATACTTATTTATTTTCAATTAGTTGAAAAGTTCATTATCTCAAATCACAAAAAAGTGTGTGATATGACACACTTTTATTGCGTCATTTGCCCTACTTTTTTAAAATTGACCTTGAGGTAAAATGACTGTCAATGCGTCATTGCCTTATTCATGTCATAAAATTTGGTTATATTTGGCATGAAAAAACGCAAGACTGCGCAACATTCAGTTATAATGGCGGATTTATATTTTCAAAACATTAACACAACGAGGAAAACACCAAACAATGGCTAAAGAAGATCAAATTGAAATGGAAGGCAAAGTAATTGATACGCTACCTAATACGATGTTTCGCGTACAATTAGAAAACGGTCACATCGTTACCGCCCACATTTCAGGCAAAATGCGTAAACATTACATTCGTATTTTAACAGGTGACAGTGTCAAAGTGGAAATGACACCCTACGACTTAACAAAAGGTCGTATCACATTTCGAGTACGTTAATTCTAACATTAACGCACTCTCTCAATCATTTGCGTTAGTTAATTTGTCAGCGCCTTTTCTTGGCTTTTAATGGTAAAAGTCAATTCATTATTCTTCACGCTGATTTTAACATGTCCGCCGTGCGCGAGTTCGCCAAAAAGTAAATCATTGGCAAGTGGTTTTTTGATCCGTTCTTGAATCAATCGCGCCATAGGACGTGCCCCCATTTTAGCGTCACACCCGTTTTCTGCGAGCCACAAACGGGCTTTGCTATCGAGTGTTAACGTTACATTTTTATCTGCGAGCAAGGTTTCAAGTTCAAAAATAAATTTATCCACAACGTGCCCGACTACGTTCACGTCGAGGGGTTTGAATTGAATAATTGAATCTAAACGATTACGAAACTCTGGGGAAAACCCTTTTTCAATCACTTTCATGCTATCACTAGCATGATCTTGATTCGTAAACCCCATCGACGCGCGACTCCCCTCTTCTGCGCCTGCATTGGTTGTCATAATCAAAATAATGTTTCTAAAATCCGCTTTGCGTCCATTATTATCTGTTAGCGTACCGTGATCCATCACTTGTAGCAGTAAATTAAAGACATCGGGATGCGCTTTTTCAAGTTCATCAAGCAGTAAGACCGCGTGTGGATGTTTGCTGACTTGCTCGGTGAGCAGACCGCCTTGATCAAAGCCAACATACCCCGGTGGCGCTCCAATTAGACGCGATACAGTGTGGCGCTCCATGTATTCAGACATATCAAAACGAATCAGCTCAATACCTAACACTTTGGCGAGTTGACGTGTCACTTCGGTTTTGCCCACGCCCGTAGGTCCTGCAAATAAGAAAGCGCCAATGGTTTTTTGTGCATCACGCAATCCCGCCCGCGACAATTTAATCGCTGACGCCAGCGCCGAAATCGCCTCATCTTGCCCAAACACGAGCATCTTGAGATTCTTTTCTAAATTAGCGAGTTTATCCACATCATTTGACGAAACAGATTTTGCGGGAATACGCGCGATTTTCGCCACAATTTCTTCAATATCCACCGCTTCAATCACGGATTTGCGCAATTCTTCAGCGGTCATTCGCTGTTTTGCCCCTGCTTCATCAATCACATCAATGGCTTTATCGGGCAGATGACGGTCGGTAATGTAGCGGTCAGACAATTCTGCCGCGAGGCGCAGGGCGTCAGATGAATAACTGACGTTGTGATGCTCTTCAAAACGGGTTTTTAAGCCTTTGAGAATCAAAATCGTTTCTTCTACAGAAGGCTCTAAAATATCGACTTTTTGAAAACGACGCGCCAGCGCATGGTCTTTTTCAAAAATACCGCGATATTCTTGATATGTCGTAGAACCAATACAGCGCAATTGACCTGATGCGAGCATCGGTTTAATTAAATTTGCGGCATCCATCACACCGCCCGACGCTGAACCCGCCCCGATAATCGTGTGAATTTCATCGATAAATAAAATAGCGTGCGGCTCTTTTTTGAGTTGATTGAGCAACGCTTTTAAGCGTTTTTCAAAGTCACCGCGATATTTCGTCCCCGCCACTAACGCGCCTAAATCGAGCGAATAAATCACGCAATCAAGCAACACATCCGGCACCTCTTCTTCTACGATACGTTTAGCAAGACCCTCCGCAATCGCTGTTTTGCCCACGCCTGCCTCCCCCACAAGCAGAGGATTATTTTTGCGTCGACGACAGAGCGTTTGAATAGTGCGCTCAATTTCGGGAGAACGTCCAATTAAGGGATCAATGCGCCCTTTTACCGCTTCTTCATTTAAATTAACGGTGAACTGTTCAAGTGAATTGGCGGTTTCTGCGGTTTGTTGCTTTGCGTTTGCACTGTTTTCATGACCAAAATGCTCGTCATCATCCGCTTTATGAATACCATGTGCGATAAAATTCACTACATCAAGTCGTGTAATATCTTGTTTACTAAGCAAATAAACAGCATGCGATTCTTGTTCACTAAACAAAGCCACGAGCAAATTAGCGCCCGTAACTTCGGTTTTCTCCGAGGCTTGAACATTAAACACGGCACGTTGCAATACGCGTTGAAAACCTAACGTCGGCTGCGTGTCACGCGTTGTACTTTCAGGAAGATACGAGGCAGTTTCATCAATAAACTGTGCAAGTTGCCCACGCAATGTATTCACGTCAGCGTGACACGCCTTTAAAACAGGCGCAACATCAGGGTTATCGAGAAGCGCAAACAGCAAATGTTCCACGGTAATAAATTCATGGCGTTGTTTGCGTGCGGCTTTAAATGCGGTATTTAGCGTAAGTTCTAATGCTTTGCTTAACATGACGATTCCTTAAAGTTCTTCCATTGTGCATTTGAGTGGATGCTCATGCTCAAGTGAGTAAGTGTTCACAATATACACCTTTGTTTCTGCAACGTCTTTAGAATACGTTCCACAAATGCCAACGCCTTGCGTGTGAATTTGCAACATCACGGTGGTGGCTTTCTCTTCGGACATCCCAAAGAAATTGATTAACACGTCAATCACAAAATCCATGGGTGTAAAATCATCATTAAGCAAGAGGACGCGATAAAGCGGCGGTTTTTTTAATTTTGGCTGCGCATTTTGAACAGCCAAATCCTCATCGTCTTGAAAAAAATGCTTAAAATCAGGCATAAATCATCATTTTTAGTGAAACAAAAAATCAACAAAAGCGAACTGATACGACATCAATTCTCCAAATATATTACGCTTGCGCTTGAAAACAATGCACCCAAGCACTCGCTTCATCATTCCATTGCATACCGCCGTGCATTTTTAAAATTAAATCCCGATACATTTCAAGACTTTGGTAGCCTTCAGCTTGCGCATCAGCATCCGTCATATCGCCTAACTTTTGCTGATACAAATCTGTAATAACAAAGGTTTTTCCGTCGAGCTCAAAGGTTTCGTTTGGGTAACCATAAACGCCATTGCGCCGTTGCTGTGTTTTGCGCCCTGCAAGGGTGGCTTGAACTAATTTCTCATGCGTCACAAGACGCTCAATCGAACACGTTTTTTCTGGGTAATCCATTATAGCAAACTCAAATTGATAATATTAAAGCGACATTGTGACGCAAAAAGCACGGAAGTAAAAGATTCTATGTCCACGTTTCAAAAGGATTCTTATAGTTTATCCCAAATGTCATTCACGCGAGCAATAATGTCAGGGTTCATTGTAATTGTTTTCCCCCATTCACGATTCGTTTCGCCTAGCCATTTATTGGTGGCATCAAACCCCACTTTCGATCCCAAACCCGATACCGGTGAGGCAAAATCTAAGTAATCAATGGGGGTATTTTCTAAAATAGTCATGTCACGCGCGGGATCCATACGCGTTGTAATCGCCCAAATCACATCTTGCCAATCGCGTACATTGATATCATCGTCAACGACAATGACGAATTTGGTGTACATAAATTGCCGCAAAAATGACCACGTTCCCAGCATCACACGTTTTGCATGACCGGCATACTGTTTTTTCATCGAAATGACCGCCATGCGATATGAACAGCCCTCAGGTGGCAAATAAAAATCCACAATTTCGGGGAATTGCTTTTGCAGAATTGGCACAAAGACTTCGTTTAACGCCACGCCTAAAATAGCTGGCTCATCGGGTGGGCGACCGGTATAAGTGCTGTGATAAATGGGATTAGTGCGCTCAGTAATCGTTTCAATGGTAAACACGGGGAACTCGCTTACTTCATTGTAGTACCCTGTATGATCACCAAAAGGACCTTCAGGCGCCATTTCATCGGGATAAATAAATCCTTCGAGCACAATTTCAGCACTCGCAGGCACTTGTAAATTATTGCTCAAACAATCCGCTAATTCGGTTTTACTACCGCGCAAAAGACCGGCAAAGGCGTATTCAGATAAACTGTCTGGCACAGGCGTTACGGCGGCTAAAATTGTGGCAGGGTCTGCGCCTAACACCACGGTCACCGGAAATGGCTCTCCGGGGTGAGTGTCTTGCCATTCTTTAAAATCGAGCGCCCCGCCACGATGTGCCAGCCAGCGCATAATCGTTTTATTTTTACCGATGACTTGTTGACGATAAACGCCCATATTTTGACGCTCTTTATTAGGCCCTTTGGTAATGACTAGTGCCCATGTAATGAGTGGCGCAGCGTCGTCAGGCCAGCAATGCTGAATAGGATAGCGACCTAAATCAATTTCATCACCACGCAATACATTTTCTTGGCACGCTGGATGCTTAACCATTTTTGGAGACATATTGAGCACTTGTTTAAACACGGGAATTTTTTCCATCGCATCACGAAATCCCTTAGGCGGTTCTGGCTCTTTGAGATAAGCCAGTAACTTACCAATTTCTCGCAATTCGCTAACACTGTCTGCTCCCATACCCATTGCAACGCGGCGGGGAGTGCCAAATAAATTACCTAATAGCGGCACGTTATAGCCTTTTGGACGCTCAAAAAGTAGCGCTGGACCTTGCTGCTTTAGCGTGCGATCGCAAATTTCGGTAATTTCTAAATGCGGATCAGCTTGATAGAGCGTACGTTTTAGCTCGCCTTGCTTATCAAGTTGTTGAATAACTGTCTCTTATACACATCTGACGCTGCCGACGATACTCCTTGTGTAGATCTCGGTGGTCG
>OMIH01000162.1 GCA_900299045.1 Methylococcaceae bacterium | reverse complement strand
GTACTTGCGCAGCTTCCACAGTTGCGTGCGACGATACCAAGTACGATTGAATTGTCTGTTGTTGTAGACCGTTCCATGACCATTCGCGCGTCAATTAAGGAAGTGGAGCACAGTTTACTCATTGCTATTGAACTGGTGATGCTGGTGGTACTCGTTTTTTTGCGTAATTTTCGCTCTGCATTAATTCCCATTATTGCCGTACCTGTGTCGCTGATTGGGGCGTGCGGTGTGATGTATTTTTTTCACTATAGCCTCAATAACTTAACGCTGATGGCGCTCACCATTTCAACCGGATTTGTCGTAGACGATGCGATTGTGGTGCTTGAGAACACCAATCGCCATATTGAAAATGGCATGAAGCCGATGGATGCCGCGCTACTGGGTGCTAAAGAAGTGGGTTTTACCGTCCTTACGATGAGTCTGTCGCTGGTGGCGGTATTTTTGCCGATATTGCTGATGGGGGGGATTGTTGGACGTTTATTTCGAGAATTTGCCGTCACACTTTCCGCGGCTGTTCTTGTGTCGTTGTTAATTTCACTCACATTAACCCCGATGCTTTGTGCGCGTTGGCTTGGTGACAACGCTCCTCAGCATGGTTGCATTTATCGCGGCATTGGCTATGCGTTCGATTTTTTGCAAATGGCGTATGAAAAATCGCTGCGTTGGGCGCTGCGTCATAGTCGCATTATGCTAATAATTCTAGCCGGCACTATCGGGCTTAATATCTATTTATATAACGTGATTGATAAAGGTTTTTTTCCTTCGCAAGATGGCGGTCGCCTAATTGGTGAAATTCAAGGCGATCAAGGCACGTCATTTCTGTTACTACAAAAAAAACTGGCTGAATTTTCCGATATTATGTTGAGTGATAAGGCGGTGCAGAATGTCGCAGGATTTAGTGGGAGCGGCTCGAGCGGTAATAGTGCGAGAATTTTTATCGTATTAAAACCGCATAGTGAGCGTGACCCCATTGAAACAGTTATGATGCGCCTAAGTGAGCAAGTCAAAGGGATTCCTGGGGCGAATCTGCACATGTTCCCCGCCCAAGAATTGCGTATCGGTGGACGTCCGTCAATGGGGTCATACGATTATGCGCTACAATCAGATGACTTAAATCTGCTACGCGAATGGATGCCTAAATTAGTCGCAGCGCTGTCTAAATTACCGCAATTTAGTGATGTGAGTAGCAATCAGCAAGATAAAGGGCAGCAAATTGGCGTGATTGTTAATCGTGAATTAGCCGCGCGTTACGGTGTCACCCAAGACATGGTCGATGCAACGCTAAATGATGCGTTTGGGCAACGGCAAGTGTCTGTCATCTACAACGCGCTCAATCAATATCGCGTCGTTATGGAACTCGCTCCCGACTATTGGCAACGTCCCGAAATACTCAACTACTTGTCTATTCATGTGCCAGCCATGGTTCGCGCGTCAACCGGTGAGCGCGTTGACTCCCATCAAGTCCCACTTTCCGCAATAGCGCGTTTTGCCCCTACCAACACACCGCTGAGTGTGAATCATCAAGGGCAATTTGCCGCATCCACTTTATCGTTTAATCTTAAACCCGGTATCGCGCTCTCAACCGCAACGCAAGTAATCGAGCAAACTATGCAAGAAATAGGTGTACCAACAAGTGTGCAGGGCAGTTTTCAAGGCACCGCAAAAGCATTTCAAGACTCACTTAAAAATCAGCCGTTTGTTATTTTAGGGTCACTTATCACTATTTATATTGTCTTAGGCGTGCTTTATGAAAGTTATGTGCATCCTCTTACCATTTTATCAACGTTGCCCTCTGCGGGCGTGGGTGCGTTATTGGCACTGATGGTGTGCGATAGCCAATTTAGTATTATCGCATTAATTGGCGTGATTTTACTTATTGGTATTGTGAAGAAAAATGCCATTATGATGATTGATTTTGCCTTAGATGCCGAGCGAAAACGCGGTCTGTCCTCTGTTGAGGCGATTTTTGAAGCGTGCTCGCTGCGTTTTCGCCCGATTTTAATGACGACGTTAGCGGCGTTATTTGGTGCATTACCGCTTGCGTTAGGTACAGGGTATGGAGCAGAACTGCGTCAACCATTGGGCATCTCTATTGTGGGAGGATTAATCGTTAGTCAACTATTAACACTTTACACAACGCCTGTGGTGTATTTGTATTTAGATCGTTTTCGTTTATGGTGTTCGGGGCGTTTTTTAACCACCCGTTTCGTTTAAGTATGGCTGAGAAACTATGACTGTTTGTTTAAAAAAATGGCTAGTGTTAAGTGTGAGCGCGTCATTGAGTGCCTGCGTGGTAGGGCCAGATTATGTGCGCCCTGATGCTCACGTGAGCGGTGAATTCAAAGAAGTGGCTGGATGGAAAGCCGCGCAACCACTCGACAATGTACTTCCCACAAATTGGTGGGAAGTGTTTCATGATGCGCGTTTGAATGCGCTTGAAGAACAAGTAGCCAGCGCAAACCAAACTATCCTACAAGCGCAGGCGCAATACCATCAAGCGCAGCATCTCGTGCAATCTGCACAATCCGCGTTTTTTCCATTAATCAATTTAACAGGGACGGCAAACCGTTTTCACGCCGCCAGTGGGCAGAGTGCCGCCATTCCCGGTGTGCGTAATTTATTTGGTAGTGCAACTGCGGTGGCATGGGAGCCTGATATTTGGGGCAGTGTCAGCCGAAAAGTAGAAAGTAATACCGCCACGGCGCAAGCAAGCATGGCAACGTGGCAAGCCTTATTATTATCGTTGCAAGCCACATTGGCGCAGAATTACGTTCAAATCAAAGTGCTTGATTCTCAAAAAAACCTGCTTGATGAAACAGCAAAAGCCTATAACAAGACACTGACCATTATTCAACATCGTTATGCTGTGGGTATGGTGTCAAAAAGTGATGTCATGCAAGCCCAAACGCAACTCGAAACCATTCGTGCTCAAGCGATCAATTTAGGCGTTCAACGTGCAAAATTAGAACACGCTATCGCTGTTTTAATTGGCAAAACGCCAGCTGAATGGTCACTTGCCGCCTCATCACTGGACATTGCTGTGCCTGATATTCCAGTGAGTTTGCCCTCACAGTTGCTTGAGCGTCGCCCTGATATTGCGGCGGCAGAGCGTAAAATGGCTGCGGCTAATGCGCAAATTGGGGTCGCAAAAGCGGCGTATTATCCCAGTTTAAATTTAGCGGCAACCAATGGCTTTCAAACCACCGATATCAGTTCGCTTTTTACACTCGCTCGTCGTTATTGGGCATTAGGTCCTGCGGGTGCGGCATTAACTATTTTTGATGGAGGAGCGAAAAATGCGCAATATAAACAAGCTATTGATTTATTTGATGCGAGCGTGGCAGGTTATCGTCAAACCGTTTTAACGGGTTTCCAAGAAGTCGAAGACAATGTGGCGGCACTGCGTATTCTCGCACAAGCGCAAGAAACACAAACAAAGGCGGTTAATTATGCTAATCAGACACTCACATTAACGATGAATCAATATCAAGCGGGAACGGTTAGCTATTTAAACGTAACGGCAGCGCAAACCGCTCTGCTTTCCAATCAGCAAGTTGCCCTACAACTGCAAGGCGAGCAATTATTATCATCGGTTTTATTAATTAAAGCGTTGGGCGGTGGATGGCATGATAGCCTAATACCCTCGCCCGACGGTGCAGCAGGTGACACTAAATGGACAGACTATTTGATTTTACCATTGGAGTAAGTATTCAAACATCCAATTAACGAAAAGGGGAATGCAAACAACCACTATCAAAAAACCTCGCCAATAGATAGAGATGACGAGGATGTTGATTTTTTAGACGCTTACTTATTACCGGCTAAAATTTGATCAAAGATGCCGTCATCTGAAAAATGTTTCTTCTGCGTCACATTCCAGCCTCCAAAGTGTTTATCGACCGTCACGAGTTCAATTTTTGGGAATTGTTTTGCATATTTTGCCGCGACTTCAGCATCTGTTGGACGATAGAAGTTTTTGGCAATAATTTCTTGACCTTCTTTACTGTATAAATGTTTCAAGTATTCTGTTGCCACGTCCGTTGTCCCATGTTTTCGGGCGACATCTTCCACAACAGCCACTGGCAGCTCAGTTAAAATACTCAGTGATGGCACCACAATTTCATATTTATCCGCACCAAATTGACGTTGCACCAAAAACGCTCCGTTTTCCCACGTAATGAGTACGTCACCAATTTCACGCTCAACAAACGTCGTCGTTGAGCCACGCGCCCCCGTATCGAGTAC
>OMIH01000161.1 GCA_900299045.1 Methylococcaceae bacterium | reverse complement strand
CGTTCTTCGTTTATACGAAATGGTGAAAAAAGGGGATTTAAAAGTTCCTGCGTTTAATGTGAACGATTCTGTGACTAAATCAAAATTTGATAACTTGTACGGTTGCCGTGAATCGCTTGTTGACGGTATTAAACGTGCAACAGACGTGATGATTGCGGGCAAAATTGCAGTCGTTGCTGGTTATGGCGATGTGGGTAAAGGGTGCGCACAATCACTTCGTGGTCTTGGTGCAACGGTTTGGATTACTGAAATTGATCCTATTTGTGCGCTGCAAGCGGCTATGGAAGGGTATCGCGTTGTCACGATGGAAGAGGCTGCGCCCATTGCCAATATTTTTGTGACCGCGACAGGTAACTTCAATATTATTCGTCATGAACATTTAAAAGCGATGCGTGATCAAGCGATTGTATGTAATATCGGGCATTTTGATGCTGAAATTGATATTGCGTCACTGCGTCAATACACATGGGAAAACATTAAACCTCAAGTGGATCATGTGATTTTCCCTGACGGTAAACGTCTCATTATTTTGGCAGAAGGTCGCCTTGTGAATTTAGGTTGTGCGACAGGGCATCCGAGTTTTGTGATGTCAAATTCATTCTGTAATCAAGTGCTTGCGCAAATTGAATTATGGAAGCATGCGTCAGACTATGAAAACAAAGTCTATATTTTACCAAAAAAATTAGATGAAAAAGTGGCGCGTTCACATGTAGCGCAACTTGGCGTGAAATTAACGACGTTAACACCAGAACAAGCGAATTACATCAGTGTACCCGTTGATGGTCCGTATAAACCAGAGCATTACCGCTACTAAAAATCAGCGGCAAAACGGTTAAAACCAATAGAATGCACGTTATGGTTATAACGTGCATTTTTTATTTTAGCTGACTGAGAATTAGATCCCACTGCCTTGACGTGACAGGCAAAATAGATAAGCGATTGCCACGTTGCACTAATTGAAAATCCGACAATGCGGATATTTCTTTTAATTCATGAAGCGTTATCACCCGCGAAAATTTTTCAACAAAGCCCACATCAACACGCCACCATCGTGGATTGTCAAGGGTACTTTTAGGGTCATAATACGGACTATTTGAATCTTGCGCACTATCATCAATATAGGCTTGTTTAACAATGTTCATGATGCCCACAATCCCCGCATGCTTGCAATTTGAATGATAGAAAAAAACACGATCATCAAGCTGCATTTCACGCATAAAATTGCGTGCTTGATAATTTCGCACACCTTCCCATGGCTCCGTTTTGGTTGGGCGCTGCATTAAATCATCAATACTAAACACATCGGGTTCGGATTTCATTAGCCATAGGCGCATCGGTTATTTCTCCAAATAGGTATAAGAATTGAGTCCAGCTAAGAATTCATCTGCATAACTTTGTTTTTCCTGCGCAGATAAAGGACTCGCGGCTAATTTTTCACGGTAGGCTTGCATTAACTCGTCGCTGCTAATATGAACATAATCCAGCAATTCTGATACAGCTTCACCTTCTTGCAAATCTTCAAAATGATAGCCATCTTCATCGAGTTTAATATTAATGGAGTGCGTATCACCAAACAAATTGTGCATATCGCCTAAAATTTCTTGATATGCGCCCAACATGAAAAAACCAATTAAATACGGCTTTTCACTGTCAATAGGATGAATGGGAAGGGTGTTTTCTAAATTTTGCCCGTCAATATAGCAGTCAATTCGTCCGTCCGAATCACAAGTTAAGTCTTGAATAACCGCGCGGCGCGTGGGCATTTCATTTAAGCGGTGAATAGGCATAATGGGAAAAATTTGGTCAATTCCCCACACATCGGGCAGTGATTGAAATAGCGAGAAATTACAAAAAATTTTATCAGCTAACTTTTCGTTGAGTTCTTCAAAAATGGTCGCTTCACTTTGGTTGTGTACGTTGAGTTGCGTGTGAATTTTTTGGCAAGTGAGCGCATACACATTTTCAGCTTTTGCTAACGCCTCAAGTGAAAATTGGTCTTGTGTAAATTGTGCCCGTGCTTGCGCCAGTGAAAAATGCGCGTCATGGTAGGCTTCCACGTTGTTGTGAATAGGTGGCAACTGATCAAGCTCTGCATGATTGCAATAGACGGATTCCATATCGGTTACATTGCTAATTAATACGGCATGATGCGCGGTTAATGCGCGACCGGATTCGGTAATAATATCGGGCTGTGGTAGATTTTTCTCAGCGCAAACGTGCGCAAAACCACGCACAATATTTTGTGCATATTCATTGAGGCTATAATTCATTGACGATTCACGACGCGATTGACTGCCGTCATAATCCACGCCAAGTCCCCCGCCCGCATCCACAATCGAAATAGGCACGCCAAGGCGGTGAAATTCGACATAAAATTGCCCGGCCTCTTTTAGGGCAACTTTAATATCGTGAATATTGGCAATTTGCGACCCCATGTGAAAGTGCATCAATTTCAATGCGTCAAGCAAATTAGCGTGTTTTAAGCGTTCAATCAATTGCAGTAATTCGTGCGCGTGTAATCCAAATTTGGATTTTTCACCACCACTGTTTTGCCATTTTCCCGCACTAATACTCGACAACCGCAC
Source organism: Methylococcaceae bacterium (assembly GCA_900299045.1). Classification (GTDB taxonomy): domain Bacteria; phylum Pseudomonadota; class Gammaproteobacteria; order Methylococcales; family Methylomonadaceae; genus UBA10906. Next base: position 2,266 of record OMIH01000161.1, on the reverse strand, counting down.
GCGTACGCCCATTTGTGGCGTGACATTGAGCTTTTGTGCTTCCTCAATAATGAATTCAAGCTCGAGGGGTTTTTCAATAACTAAATAGACATTGAGTCCCATTTTTAGACCAATGAGTGCAAGGCGGATATAAGCGCGGTCTTTATAGCCATTGCAAATAATTAAGCCATTGTCGGATTTTGATAGCGCCATAATCGCAAGCAATTCGGGTTTGCTACCGGCTTCTAGTCCAATTTTATCCGCAGCTAAAATCCCTTCAACCACTTTGCGTTGTTGATTTACTTTAATGGGATAAACTGGCGTGTAGCTGCCTTGATAATGATGCGCAATGCGTGCTTGCTCAAAAGCGTGGTCAAGGCGATGGACGCGGTCTTTTAATATATCAATAAATCTAACAAGAACAGGCAGAGATAAGTTTTTAGCTTGTAGTGACGTGGCGATTTCGTGTAAATCCACTTCAATGGATTTATCTGCGCACGGTTTTACACACACATTTCCGTGTTGATTAATTGAAAAATAGTGATCACCCCATGAATTAATGGCGTAAGTTTCTGCGGCTTTTTCAATAGTCCATGCGGGATTTTTTTCAGGTAACGGCACGTTAAGTTTCCTTTGCTTTGCTTGTAGTTAGAGAGTTCTTATTTTTGCTCAAGAACATGACACTTGATAGGGGTAACATAACACATTATGGCGTGATTTTTGATGACCCAAAAACAGAAATTTTTCATTTTACCAATGATTACGAGCGTAATTGAACTATGTTAATATACAGCAATTTGAAAAATGAACACTAACATCATGGAAAATCAAGATATTTTATCGTCTACCGCCTTAATGGGGAATGTAGGAGAGCCTTTTCTTTTAGGATTTGCTGTGGGGTATTTTGCAAAAAAAATGCTTCGATTTCTGTTGTTTCTCGGTGGTGGAATTGTTGTTGCCCTCTTTGTAGCAGATTACTACGGTGTCATTCATTTGTCCGATTCGCAACTGCTACATTTTACAGACATGGCTGCTAATGCGGCAAAAAACTCCAGTGATTTTTTACTTAATCGCCTTTCACAGTTCACAACAAAAGGCGTTAGCGCAACAGGTGGATTTATGCTTGGGTTTAAAATGGCGTGACATGACGTGAAATGACAAATAAAAATCTATCACAATAAATAAGAGAAAGCGTAAAATAGCCTATTCTTATATTTTTTATAAGGTTTCCCATTGTGATTAATGAACTCGATCATTACGAATTAGGATTATTACTCGACGCAATAGAGCATCGATGGGGATATGATTTTCGTGATTATGCGCGAACGTCTATTCTGCGGCGTGTCAAAAATGTCATGATTCGCCATCGCATGAAACATATAAGTGAATTGATTCCTCGCGTACTACATGAACCCGCCTTTTTTCAAGATATGGTCATGGATTTTAGTATTACGGTCACTGAGATGTTTCGTGATCCGAGCGTTTGGGCAAAAATCGTACACGATATTTTTCCAAGATTAAATACGTATCCCTATTTTAAAATCTGGCATACCGCTTGCGCGACAGGTGAAGAAGTCTGGTCGATGGCGATTTTACTCAAAGAAGCTGGATTGCTTGAACGCGCGACGATTTACGCAACAGATTTTAATGATATTGCGCTCGATACGGCTAAAAAAGGGATATATCCAATTAAACATATGCAAGCGGCTCACCGGCATTACATGAAAGCAGGGGGGGCAAAACACCCTTGGTGATTATTACAAGGTGGAGGGGAATCATGTTGTTTTTGACAAGAACTTGGCAAAGCGTATTGTATGGGCAAATCATAACCTCACCACGGATCGGGTGTTTGGTGAAATGAACTTTATTTTGTGTCGTAACGCGTTAATTTATTTCACGCCATCGTTGCAAAATCAAGTGTTATCGTTATTTACTGAAAGTCTATCCCACAGTGGATTTTTGTGTTTAGGTAATAAGGAAACGCTCAGTTTCACCTCAGTGAAGAACAATTATAGCGTGATTTGCGCAAATGAACGCTTATGGTGTAAAACAGCGTAAGGCTGTTGTGTTTGATGATTATTTTGATTTAGTGGTTCCCGTATGAAGGTTTTAATTGGATTGGACGTTGATGCATAAATAATCTCAAAAAAACAGATGCCCTTACCGAGACAAATTCAAGACAAAACTGTCCCAAGGCGAACAGATTTTGGCATACCAAGATAAGTCATCGTGTTCATGGCAGCGATACGCGCCCGAACTTCGGTATTTTGAGTAGCAAATGAACGTG
>OMIH01000160.1 GCA_900299045.1 Methylococcaceae bacterium | reverse complement strand
CAATGGTAGATAGCGTACACGAGTTTAGTCGTGTCTATCACAAATAAATAATCGTATTCAGTAGCATACGTTTAAATAAGGGGCGATTTAATCTATCGCCCTTTTTTATTGGTAAGCTAAACTCGCTGTTTCAGCTTGCAATAATAAAATTTCAAAAGTTGCTTCGTTCGTTTGCATTATGATTTCCCCTAAAGTGAATGTTCCACGCTATATAATTTCACAAACACTAACGACAATCAAATTACGCCTATTTTTATTTCGTTATATTGATACCGTCAAAAAAACAGCGTTTTTTTGTGCGACTTAGCCTAATCAAAAAATCAATAATATTCCCCAAACATTGTTGTGTACTTTTGAAGGCTAACATGAAAAACCAAACACATCTCACTTGCAATGAAAAATTGATCTTATCACCAAAGAATGGTGTAAAAAAATGGGTGATTTTAGCACTTTGCTTTCCACCTACTTTACTTGCTAATCCTAGTGGTTCACAAGTTATTAGCGGTCAAGTAACAATTGATAACTCCATTGCAGGCATCACTAAAATCACGAATAGCCCTAGTGCGATCATTCATTGGCAAAATTTTAATATCAATAAAAATGAAATTACCCAATTTATTCAGCAAAATGCGAAAAGTAGTGTTCTAAATAGAATAGTGAGTGGTAATCCTACCGAAATTTTGGGTCAATTGATTTCAAATGGAAAAGTATTTTTAATTAATCCAAACGGTGTTGTATTTGGCGCTGGCGCTTCCGTTGATACACAAGGATTGATAGCATCTACATTAGACCTAAGTAACAATGATTTTAAAAACAATAACTTCCATTTTATTACAGGTTCAAATACCGGAAATATTCGTAATGAGGGCATTATCCATGCCGGCGCAGACGGAAATATCATATTGATTGCTCCAACGATTGAAAATACAGGCTCGATTAAAACCGAAGGTGGCAATATTACTTTAGCAGCAGGACAAGAATTTACACTAACAAGCCTAGACAATCCCGATATTCAATTTCAAATTCAAGCGCCCGAAAACAATGTGTTAAACCTTGGTGAATTGCTGACGCAAGGGGGGGCTATTGATATTTTTGCTAATTCCATTAAACATAGTGGTGCAATCAATGCGGATAGTGTGCGCATTGATAAACAAGGCAATATTCGTTTGATTGCAAAAGAAGATATAACACTCGATTCAAATAGCAAAATTTCCGTCAATAACAATAGCGACACCGATTCAAATCTTCAACTTAACGCGGGTAATGCTGTGTTAGTTAATTCCAACGCTAGCGTTGAATCAACGAAAGGAAAACTCAATATCACACTCAATGCGGATAGTGATGCCAAAAATGGAGGAAATATCCAAATCAATTCGGGGGCATTTCTACATAGCAACGGCGGCAATATACTGTTAGGCGGTGGACATTGTAGCAACACAACTTGTGATCAACCCGCCAAAGGCTATACTGCATCACCATTTCAATCTAACGGCATCAGTATCAGTAACGCGACACTCGATTCAAATGGTGGCAACATCGCGCTCTATGGCGAAGGGTTTGCCTCTAAAACAACACCATTATCCGATGTGCATGGCATATTTATTGACCAATCTACGCTTACCAGTGGCACCGGCAGTATTGCGATGAATGGTAAAAGCGGTATAGGAAAATCGAACCATAATAATAATGGCATTTTTTTTACCGGCAATGAAAAAAATACTGATATTTCAAGCACTAGCGGCAATATCACACTAACAGGCATGAGCACCGCAATAAATGGCAGTGATAATTTTGGAATCAGCTCGGATAGCACTACCATCAAAACATCTGGTGGCAGTGTGACATTCAATGGCACGGGCGCAAACGGAGATGCTGGATTGCTTTTTGAAAGTAATAGCCATATCGGTGACGCTTCGACGGGAGATATCACGCTCATTTCGAGTAATACGACCAAAGATACCAACAGTTTTGCCACGCAAAATACGCTCCCCGCAGGTGACAATCCAACGCTACAAACAAAAGGCACCTTAACGCTTAACGCATCCGGCAATGTGTCGCAACTTTCACCGATTATCGCTGAAAAATTAATGCTTGTAGGCAGCGCAAACTATCAATTGAGCTATGCAGAAAACAGGGTCGGAACGCTGGTTGCCGATGCCATTGGCAATTTAAGTTTTTTAAATAGTAGCGCTCTCACATTAGGCGATAACCAAACGGGCATTCATTCAACAGGTACACTTTCCATTGCCACCCATAAAGGCGATTTAACTATTTCAAATACCATCGCTACCGGTAATGCGAGCCAAAACGCGCTGAAATTGAATGCAGGGCAATCCGAAACCGATGCACTCAACAGCAATATTATCGTTGCACAAAATGCCAAAGTATCTGTTGGAAATGGTGGCGTGGGACAATTATTAACAGGATCTGTTCAAAACAGTACCGGCGTTTTTGATTTAGTCGGTCTTAATCATTCACGTTATGGCAGTGATGAAGCCATCACAAAGTACACCGCTCCACTACTTGAAGGCATTTATGCTATTTACAGAGAACAACCCACTTTAACGATTGCCGCTCAATCAGTTAATAATATCCGAATCCTTCCGTATCTGGATGGAAAACTTTCTACTACAGGATTTGTAAATGGTGATCAAACAGATATCTTAACCAATATCAGCTTTAGCGGAAGTTCTCAAGACACAATCAAGTCAAACGTCTATACATACGATCTTATCCCAAATGCAACTAACGCACTGGGCTACCAAATGGTCTTCAAAAATGGAACAGTCAACCTAGCCGGTGATAAAGTGGTAGAGCCTCCTACTACGGGAGCAGAAATCCCCACCCTCGTTAAAAATACGCAAAATCAACAAACAAATACCGTTATCACGTTATCGGGTCAACTTAATCATGCAGATGACTCAACAGATAAGTCCAAAGAAGAGGAAACGCTCGCATCGAACGATGTCACTGATGCCACGATAAAAACACCGCTAGGTCAGTGCCAATGAAATATACAAATTTTTATATCGGATTGCTTTTTAGCACATTAACGCTGCCAATTTATGCGCAAAATGCAGCTGTGGGGAAAATTGGATT
>OMIH01000159.1 GCA_900299045.1 Methylococcaceae bacterium | reverse complement strand
TATAAGGCGAGCTATTGTGCGGCAGAAGGGTTTGCCAGTTTTCAGGAATCAATTTACGTTGTTGATAGAGTTGATCCACGTCATACCCTACCGCAAGCGTGACCACATCAGCTTCTAAGCCTTCAAGTACCGCGCGAGTTTGCTTACCACCGCCACCATGCGACTGATTAACGGTGACGTTGTCACCTGTTTTTGCTTTCCAGTATTTTGAAAACGAGTCGTTATATTCTTTGTAAAGCTCACGCGTTGGGTCGTAGGACACATTAAGTAAATTAATATCTGCTGCAGACGCATTGGACAAAGCGGCTGCGCTCAGTGCAGCGGTAAATAGCAATGATTTAAAATTTTTCATAAGATAATTCCTTGAATAACAAAATAATTAAAAGGCTAATTGAAAGCGGGTGGCGAAGACTTGTTCAGTTGGGCGATTGCCGCCTTTTGCTGCGCCACCGTCAAACGATACTTGTTCATAATCGGCGCGGATGAGTGCGTTCGTGTTTAAATACCAATTTGCGCCTATTGTCCACGCACGCGCTTGATTGGCTGATTTGGTGGGATCCACAAATAAGAACGTATCGCTATCTACGTCTAATTGGCTATAGCGTCCAGCAAGTTGCAATGCGCCCCATTTACCTTCCAGTGGATTAAAGGCTTGAATGGGTCGAATAGCGCCAAAACTGTTGTCCTCACCGGTCAATACATACGAGCCAAGGACTTGCCATGCCGTGTTGGTTTGATTGATAGTACGATTGGTCTTAATTTTTCCGACGGTTTGCGTTGAGAGTAGGTTTTGTGATGACACCGCATATTCACCCATTAAGCCAAATCCACCGGCATACCAATAGGCTTGTGGATAGATGCGATAAGTATCGCCATTAGCCGTGGGCGCACTAAATCCCGTGTTAAGGGAGGCGTAACTCAAATAGGTATTGCGTCCAATGGGGGTTGCTTGATTTTTGAGTGCTTGCGTCGTGGGTTGCGCATAACTTCCGGCTATCCCAAGACCTAAGCCTTCAACCCATGAATAGCCACTATGCTGAAATGGCTGCGCGAAAATACGACCCACAAATTCTTTATTGTCATTGGTGTCAGGGGCGTTATTGTTTGGACTGCCATCATCACCAGCACCGTTGAACACGCCAATTTGATAAGTGAATTGATTTTTTGTATCAATAGGTCCAGCTACTTTTTCTGCGCCATGTCCTGTGAAATTAAAACCACCATGCAACTGAACGCCCACATCACGATTACTCGCTAAATAAGTGGGGAAAGCGCGTTCTAAAAATGTCCCATCGGAGTCACCTTGCAGACGCTCTAAACTTAACGCGGGTTTGAATTTACCCACCAGCAAACTGGCGGCAGAATGATACGTGTAGTCAATATACGCATCGGGGAGAATATTCCCACTCGCGGCAAAATCGGGCATGATTTTGAATGCCACATCGTTAAAGACATAGCCTTCAAGCCAGATACGACCTTGCTTTAAATCAAAACTATCCGTGGTTAACACTTTTCCATCGGCAGCAAGATTTTCACCGGTAAATGTGTGGTTATCTACTTGCACCGCGCCACGAAGACGTACTTGATTTTTCTTGTCTGCGGAAGTGATTTTAAATCCTTTTTCGCCTGCTTCAATAATGGGCGTTTTTTTCGCATTCGCGTCAGCTACTTCTTCTTGGACTTCAAATTTGCGCTCAAGTAAATGCACTTCATTTGTTAATTTTTTGACATCCACTGTTGGTGAAATAGGCGTTTGCAGAGCGGGTTGATGCTGCGTGAGGGCATCTAATTTTTCTAAACGATTTTCAAGTTCTTTGATGCGCTGCTCAAGGGCTTGCGTTTTAGCTGATTCACTGGATTGCGCGAGGTTGTGATGACTTTGCGCCTGCACCGTGGGCGTATTAAGTAGCGCGAGCGCTATCGCACTAGAGAGTAGGGTGGGTTTAATGGAGTTCATAACTTTTCCTTAGAGTGAAACGTAAAAACGTTGTGAAAGTAGCGACATTTTTTGTCACTTCGCAACATCATAAGGAAAATAAGTATCGTTTTTGAAGTGTTATTTTTAGATATCACTATCTAAAAATTGGATATAGCAAAAAGAGATAGGGTTATCGAATAATACCATTTCACAATTGCATACCATGTCATCTAAGCTGATAACAACTTAATTTGGCTTAGTAACACAGGTTAACAACAAATGGCTTTACATGATTTAGTTGATTATTTTAACAATCGCTTTGAACGTGAACATAATGCTAATTATCGACCACTAATTGTCGAGAGTGGAAGTGTTCATGGTTTTTTTGGTCAGCTGCGCATCAGTAGCGTTTTTTCGCCCATAAGGAAAAAAAATAGGTTAGAAACGATTACAGGACAGGCAGTTAAAATTAAAGTAGATGCGCTTGAATCCCTGCCTCTTCGTAGCTATGAAATTGAAAATTTAACCGCAAACACTAAGGTTGCAGACAGCCAATTTGAATCGGTGATTAATTTTGATCGATTAGCACGAACGGTTCACATGCTCAATTATCTCCCACTGGCTAATCCTCAAACACAGTTATTCCTTGAGGTCGATCCACGTCATATTTTAGGTGTGAAACAAGATCATGGTGCCTACTTTGAATCCGTTATCGCACAGTGCGGCTTGACCACTAAAAATACGGTTATCGTGCTTGCCATTACTCGTCATTATTTAACCTATAACAAAGCGTTAATTCGTGGTTTAAAAAATTATCGTCAGCGCAATTACAAAGTGGCATTACGTTTTGATTATCTTGTTTCTGAAAAACACGCGTTTGAGCTGATTTCAAAACTTTCGCCCGATTATGTCAGTTTATCGGCAAGGCAGATGGAAATGGAAAGCGGTGCGAGTGCGCTAAAAAAACTGCAAACGCTCAGAAACGTGATGAATGCTACGCAAAGTTTAGGCATTTTGCGGCAAGTGGATCGCAAAAAATCGGAG
>OMIH01000158.1 GCA_900299045.1 Methylococcaceae bacterium | reverse complement strand
TAACAGTTGTGCGGTGATGCACCCCCTTGTTGGAACGCGTCTTATTGAATTAGGTGAAATGATTAAAAGTTTAACCATTCGTGACAAAATTCCCCAAATTGAAGTCGCTATTGGTGATGAAAAATGTGTACTTGCTGTGCGTGTACTTGAGTCACCCACGGCTGAAGATAAAGAGAAAATGCGGGAATTTGCACACGCAAATGACATCAGTCTTTGTCTTCAACCCAAAGGTCCTGACACGATTGTCCCTCTCGATGGTGAACCGGTGGTCACGCTCACCTACGAACTGCCCGATCATGGCATTGAATTCAAATTTCGTCCCGCGATGTTCACGCAAGTCAATTATGGCATCAATCGTCAAATGATTAACCGCGTTTTAGATATTATGGCGCTCACCAAAGACGACAGCGTGCTCGATTTGTTCTGCGGCTTAGGTAATTTCACGCTACCGCTTGCCAAATATGCCGGTCATGTTGTCGGTATTGAAGGTGACTTGCCCTTAGTCAATCACGCCAAAGAAAATGCACGTCATAATCATATAGATAATGTTGAATTTTTTGCAGCCGATTTAACGCAAGATATTAGCAAAATGCCTTGGGCAAATGCCCATTATAATAAAATCATGCTCGATCCCTCTCGTGCAGGCGCGTCTGAAATTTTACATCACTTCAAACGCTGGCAACCAGACATCATTGTCTATGTATCATGCAATCCATCTACCTTAGCAAGAGATGCCGGTATCTTAGTCAACGAACTTGGCTATACTTTGGTAACAGCGGGTGTGATGGATATGTTTCCTCATACCGGACACGTTGAATCCATGGCGTTATTTACCAAAAATGCCGCATAACACTATTTTTATTTAATTTAAAGGTAACATTAACCTAATGCAAAATTCAGATATTACGATTATTGGCGGTGGTGTAATGGGGTTACTCACTGCACGCGAGTTTCTCGATGCCGGTGCAAGTGTGACATTACTTGAAAAAAATGAATGCGGCCTTGAATCTTCTTGGGCGGGTGGTGGCATTTTGTTGCCGCTGTATCCATGGCGACAAGCCAGCGCCATTAGTGATTTAGTAACGCAAAGTGTAAAGTGCTACCCTTCCCTTGCCGAAGCATTGCACGCAAATACAGGTATTGATCCTGAGTGGACGCAAAGCGGTTTACTGATTACGCAAAATTCCCAAGAAGAGACAATCCTCGCTCATGAATGGGCTAAAAAGTATCATTTTCGCATACAGCAACCCGAAACCGATCATTTTTCGGGTTTGGATGTTGAGGCACAATCACCTCTTTTACTACCCGATATCGCACAGATACGCAATCCGCGGTTGCTTGAAGCACTAAAAAAGGAGGTACTCGCAAAAGGTCTGCATCTTATTGAACAATGTGAAATCACGCATTTCACACTCGAACATCAAAAATTGCATGACATCCACACAAGTCACGGAAAATTGCCACTGCATCAACTCGTTCTCACAACAGGCGCGTGGACACGCTCTATTTTTCAACAATGCCTTATTGGTGTCATCGATGCACCTGAAATTTACCCTGCAAAAGGTCAAATGCTCGTTTTCGACGCACCACCCAATACGCTAAAACACATTGTACTGCATGGCGATCATTATTTAATTCCACGACGCGATGGTAAAATTCTTGCGGGCAGTACCGTGGAATACCATGTATTTCACAAAGAAATCACGGTTGACGCACACGAAGAAATTTTCAATTTCGCCACGCATTTATTGCCTGCATTAAAAGACGCACCCATGATAAAACATTGGGCTGGACTACGCCCCGCAACAGAAGATGGCGTGCCATACATTGGACGTCATCCCGAAATTACCAATCTAAGTATCAACGCGGGTCATTTCCGCAATGGTCTTACTATGGCGCCCGCATCTGCGCAATTACTCGCTGATATTATTTTAAATCGCCCACCTATCATTGACCCGCAAGCCTATCAGTTCTTTAAACATTTAACCTAAAACGCGCTATGAATCCTTACTCTTTAATTCGCCCCTTACTTTTTTCTGTTGATCCTGAAACAGCGCACGATATCACACTTAAAACCTTAAGTGCTGCGCAATCTGCCGTTCACGTGTTGCATCCCAAAATTCCTGACAAACCTGTTGAGCTTATGGGCTTAACGTTTAAAAATCCGGTTGGACTCGCGGCGGGACTTGATAAAAATGGCGATTGCTTAGACGGTTTTGCCGCATTAGGATTTGGTTTTTTAGAAGTAGGTACACTAACGCCACGCCCACAAGATGGCAATCCTAAACCACGTTTATTTCGATTGGTTGAGCATGAGGGCATTATTAATCGCATGGGATTTAACAATAAAGGCATCGATTATTTTCTCGAGCAGGTAGCAAAAAGCCATTACGCGGGCATTTTAGGCGTCAATATCGGTAAAAACGCTGATACACCGATTGAAAATGCACTGGATGATTATTTAATTTGTTTGCGCAAAGCGTATGCTGTCGCAAGTTACATCACGCTCAATATTTCTTCACCTAATACAAAAAACCTGCGTCAACTCCAACAAGGCGACGATTTACGGCATTTAATTTCATCCGTTAAAGAAGAACAGTTAAAATTGCAAGTTGAGCACGGACGTTATGTGCCGTTGGTACTCAAAATTGCGCCTGATTTAACGCCAAGTGAAATCAAACATATCGCTAATCTGCTACTTGAATTTTCAATCGATGGTGTCATTGCCAGTAATACCACCATTTCACGTCCATCCGTTGGGCAACACCCTCATGCTCATGAAATGGGCGGTCTTAGCGGCGCACCACTCAAAGCGATGTCAACAGAAATTGTGCGTTTGCTCGCGCAAGAATTAAAGGGGCAAATTCCCATTATCGCTGTCGGTGGCATTTTAAGTGCTAATGATGCGCAGGAAAAATTTGAAGCTGGCGCTAGTTTAGTTCAACTTTACACCGGCTTGATTTACCGAGGCGCAACGCTTATTTCAGATATTGTCAATAGCCGTTAAATTCGCTGATTGCGCTCCCATCTCTAACCGTGGGAGCGCGTAAAAATGCGTTTAAAAAATTAATATTCGATTTATTCCTTGAAAAAAAGAAACCTGCCCATAAATCTGTAGCAATTCATTTTTATTGTTTATTTTTTATTTAAGGAAAAACCAGTGACAACAGCAGCACATAAAGAAACCTTAGGCTTTCAAACAGAAGTTAAACATTTATT
>OMIH01000157.1 GCA_900299045.1 Methylococcaceae bacterium | reverse complement strand
CGAGCCATCAGCACGCAACGCAGCGAAAGCATTAGAATTCGAAAAAATAGACGTGACATGAATCTGTCCATCGAGCGCCTTTGCAACGGATGAACTATCGCCCCCACTATCCACCTGCCCCCATGTCACCACTGACCCGTCAGCACGCAGTGCGGCAAATGCACTACCATTTGAAACAATGCTGACAACATCAACACTGCCATCGAGTTTCGATGCTACGGCGCTACTATCTCCCCCTGAACTTGCCTGCCCCCACGTCACCACAGAACCATCATTTCGCAATGCGGCAAACGCGTAATTAGATGACACAATATCAACCACATCAATATCGCCATTGAGTAATTTTTCTACACCGCTAAACGTGCCGCCATTATTGATATCACCCCACGCAGAAACGGAACCATCTTCGCGCAAAGCAACAAACGCGACTTGATTAGAAAATACTTTTTTCACATTCTTACCAGCGGGGATTTGTGATTTAGCACTTGCTAAACCAAAACTGAAGTTTCCCCACGTCACCACCGAGCCATCGTCAAGCAACGCGCAAAATACGCCAGCGCCTTCATTAGGGTAAACCTCTTTTACATCCACTTTACCATCCAACGATAATTTAAGGGCTGACCTAACGTAGCCACCGTTGAGTTGATCTCCCCATACCACCAACGAACCATCTTCACGCAACGCAGCAAACGCATACCCATTTGAATATATTTTCACAACACGAACACTGCCATCAATCTGCATAGAAACAGCGTTACTATTTCCGCCTGAATTTGAATCCCCCCATGTCACCACCGAACCATCGACACGAAGCGCGGCAAAAGCGGTGTTTGTCGTATACACTTCCTTAATATCCACAGATCCATCAATCTGAGATTTAACAGCACGACTACCGTAGTCATCGCTCACCTCACCCCATGTCACCAAAGAGCCGTCCGCCCGTAACGCAACAAATCCAACGCTATTTGAATAAAGTGTGACAACATCAATACTGCCATCGAGTTCGGGAATTTGAGCGGTGATGCGATTGCCTTTAAAATCGTTTCCCCATATCACCACCGAGCCATCTTCACGCAAAGCAGCAAATGAATTTTTCGACGAATAAATTTGAACGACGTTAATAGTGCCATCAAGTATGTTACTGACAAGACTACTATCACCACCGGTATCCGGATTTCCCCACGCCGCAACAGAGCCATCATTTTTAATAACAGCAAATGCGCCCCTATTTTCATGTAGCATATTACTCATCAAGCGAAGACAGGTATATATAATTGAATCATCAAAAATGTATCACGGTTTGTGTTTAACGCTAAAGCTCGCGTTTCATGTCGCCATTTGTAATGGTAAAATTTAATCATGTTGATGGTGCATCGAAAACATTGTTAACAGGACTCATCCCCACCGTCGTCTACTGTTGCAAGACCACTACGGAATCCGCGACCGTCAATCGTGACAAAATCCCCAAAGTCTTCAAAAAACAGATTGATGTTCTCGATTAGCGTCCCAAGAGCCAATAAAGACAAGTAAACGCTTTTAATGCTCGTTAACAAAAAACAAAATTAAATTAAAACTATATATAACAATAAGTTATAATTCAAAACAAAATATCAAAAATGTGATAGAGTTCACACTTTTGAGATAATGAGTTTCAGTGATTTGTGAAAACAGCGCTGAAAATATTGGGGATATCCAAATAAAAAATAGAGGTTCTCTACAACACGGGAAAAAATAGCAAAAAATTCTAGGAGAGATTTAGTAAGAAAAACGAATAATATCTGCTGTGTGGTATAATTGTAGGTGCTACATTTTTACAGAATAACTATAAATCAGAGGTAGTCAAATGAGAGTGAAAAATTGTACTAAATTTTTGCCATTAATCGCATTATGTTTTGTTTCATCTACATACGCTGATGTTTCGTTAAACGATAATAGCGAGATTGTTGGCAAATGGACGTTAACCGCAGAATCTCTAAAAATCGATGGTGAAAAAAAACCTGTCACCAGCTCATGGGAATTTAAAAGTGATGGAACACTCGTTTCTATTGCAACCGATTCACTTGGTCGCACAAAAGAGATGACAGTTGCTGTAAAATACATCATAGAAGACGGTTTACTTAAAAAACAAGTCTCTCCAGGACGTGAAAAATATGAATCTTGCTCTGTGGTTCAAAAAGAAGCGTCTAATATGATTTTAAGATGTACAAATTTATTTCTTTTCTTAACAAAAAAATAATAATTTTCAAGAGGATATAACAATGATCGGTGCAGTTTTTACAATTTTTATTGCTATGTGGCTTTATCAAACAGTCAAACAGGCAAAATTAGAAAATATGTTTTTTTGGGTGGTAGGTGGTGCAGCAGCGTTTTTTGTAATACAAGCGTTATTTGTCTATTCAGATGTTTCGATACTCGAAGCCTTTAGAAGCAGTGAAGGTGGCGCGGCGTATGAAGCGGTTAACGGTGCTGACCGTAAAAATGAAGGTGATTTCCAAGGGTTTGGCGGTGTTTTAGAGTCGCTTTTCTTTGAATTAATGCCACAAATAGCCGGATTCATCGCAATTGCCTTTATTCGTAATCGCGTCATGCTCAAAGAAGAATTAAATGTTAAAAATTTATTTAGCGGTTTAAAAGAATTGTTTCAAAGCATTAAAAACAGCTTTAAAGCGACTGCAAATCAAGACTAATTCACTACATACCCTACGTTGTCTAGGTGCAATACACTTTTGCGCCTAGACAAATTAACATGAATTCATAGACACCACGACCCCTCGCATTGCCAAATTTTTCACTATTTCTTCCCCGTTTTGCATGAGTACTGCCTCGTTGACAAAAGGAAAAAGCTGCGAAAGTTGCTTCAAATAGATTTGAGCGACTTGATCGGGTTGTTCTTGAATCAATTGTAATAATTGATAAGTTAGGGGGGTAATCTCTAAAAATTGAACCTCTTCATGTACATCTCGATACACCACCAAAAATGTCGCTTGCTCAGGTGCCACTGTCGGCAAAAAATGCGGTGAAATTTGATGAACAGGAAACTGATACGCTAACACGCTAGCCAAATTAGAAAGCCTCAATGGCGTTTCCATTACATTATCTATCAACAGCGAGAAACTACCATGTGCAATGGACAACGCCATTTCAACCCATTCATAATGCGCTAATTCCACCATAAAAGGGAAATCAGTGGTGCATTGTCTTTCATGTTGCAGATAACTTAAAAACTCTTCTGAAATTTCAGAAAAATGCGGTGTATGGCAAATGTGCTCTGAGAAAAAATCCTGCGCTAACGTGTGCCACGCCTCATCATCCATTAAACGATGAAGAACAGGAAAATTAGCCGTTAAAAATCCAGTCACATTATTAAAAAATAACTCACGATAAACGGCCATGCGTTCATTATTTGCGCCTACTGGAATGGGATTTTGATTAGGATTTCGAATATACGCCGCAAACGCGCGTTGATGTGCTTGAAAACTCATGACACCTGCCCTCGTCCTTGAAAGCCTTTTATTTTGTCAACTTCTGCCACCAATTCGCTCAATGGCGGCAAATTAAAATCACGCTCAAGTAAAGTAGGAAAAACGCCAAAACGTGTATAAGCCTCCTGCAATAACGCCCATACCGGATCCACAATACTCGCACCATGCGTATCAATTAAAAAGTCATCTGCTTGCACATAGTGCCCAGCAATGTGGGCATACATAATGCGCTGCACCGGTATCTCACTCAAAAAAGCCAACGCATCATAACCATGGTTGATACTATTCACATAAATGTTATTTACATCGAGTAATACATCACAATCCGCTTCCTGCACAACGGCATTAAAGAAGTCAATCTCTGACATCTCCTGCCCTGTATAGGTGTAATAGGACACGTTTTCGATTGCAATTTTTCGCTCTAAAATATCTTGTACACGATGAATTCGAGAGGCAACATGTTTGACCGCTTCAAGTGTAAATGGAATAGGAAGCAAATCATATAAGTGCCCATTATGACTACAATAGCTTAGGTGTTCGCTATAGTGCTCAATTCCATGCGTTTGCATGAATTGCTTAATTTGATAAACAAACGCTTCATCTAACGGATCAGAACTCCCCAAAGAGAGCGATAAACCATGACACACAAATCGCTTTTTTTCGGTCAACTCCCGAAAGTATCGTCCCATTTTTCCGCCAATAGTAATCCAATTTTCCGGTGCAATTTCATAAAAATCGACATTTTCAGGCGGATGCTGCAAAATGTCAGTTAGTAGCGGACGGCGTAACCCTAAACCTGCACCGTTAAGCGACGTATGAAGAAGTGACATAAAAACTTAATGTTATTTGCCAATACAAAAACTGGAAAAAATTTTACCAAGTAAATCATCTGACGTAAATTCACCCGTAATTTCAGCTAACGACTGCTGGGCTTGTCGAAGATCCTCGGCAACTAATTCGCCAGCCAAATTCGATGCTAACTGAGAAATGGCTTGCAGTACAAACGCATGCGCCGTGTTAAGCGCTTCCAAATGACGACGACGCGCAATAAAGACATTCTCTACATTAGAATTAAAACCAATACTTTGCTTTAAATGCGTAGTGAGCAATTCCAATCCTAACTGCTGCTTGATAGATATAAAGCAAATGGTACCATTTTGCGTTGTTTCAATAGCAGGAAGACGCTCTACTAAATCAATTTTGTTATAGACGCGAATAATATCGACGTCTGAGGGTAACGTGGCAAGCAGCGCTTCTGTTTCATTTTCTGGTTCACGTACATCAATGAGAAGCAGAATTTTATCCGCTTTAGCCATTTCCATGTGAGCGCGACGAATCCCCTCTCGCTCAACAATATTATCCGCCTCATGCAATCCCGCTGTATCAATAATATGTAGCGGCATCCCATCTAATTGAATTCGCTCACGCAAAACATCGCGCGTTGTTCCGGCAATATCAGTCACAATTGCAGCGTCATGACCCGCGAGTGCGTTAAGTAAACTGGATTTTCCCGCATTCGGTTTACCCGCTAACACAAGCGTCATGCCATCACGCAGTAATTGCCCTTGTTGCGCGGTTGCTTTAATGTCCTCAAGACGCGCTCGCAAGTTATCTAAACGTCGCTCAATCACGCCATCATTTAAGAAATCAATTTCTTCATCAACAAAATCAATTGCCGCCTCTACATAAATACGCAAATGCGTCAATTCTTCCACTAATTCATGAATTTTGGCTGAAAAAACACCTTGCATGGATTTCTGCGCGGAACGCACTGACTGCTCTGTGCTACTGTTAATTAAATCTGCAACAGCTTCGGCTTGTGCTAAATCGATTTTATTATTTAAAAAAGCACGTTCTGTGAATTCTCCCGCTCGAGCCAGTCTTACGCCTAAAGCTAAAACGCGCTTTAAAAGCATATCTAACACAACAGCACCGCCATGCGCCTGTAGCTCTAAAACATCTTCACCTGTATACGAATGAGGGGCGGGGAAATAAAGTGCAATACCGCTATCAATAATTTGACTCTCTGCGTCAATAAATGCGCAATAAACGGCAGTTCGAGGAAGAAGTACTTTGTTGATAATATGAAAAGCAAGGCGTTGAAGCCTTGCTCCTGAAATACGAATAATACCAACACCGCCATTACCTGACGGTGTTGCTATGGCGGCAATAGCATCTGCAAAGTCCTCCCCCTGTTGAAGAGGAATAGGAGCGGTTTCCATTACTTTGCGTTTTCGATTTGTTTACTGATATAAGTTTGTTGCAAAATGGACAACGAATTATTAATTACCCAGTAAAGCACTAAACCCGCAGGGAAAAATAAGAAAAAGACAGTGAAAACAATAGGGAACATTTTCATCACTTTTGCTTGTACAGGATCAATGGGCGCAGTATTCAGACTTTGCTGAATTTTCATGCTAATACCCATGATAATTGGTAACACAAAGAACGGATCTTGAATAGATAAATCCTGAATCCATAACATAAATGGTGCTTGGCGGAACTCCACCGTTTCACTAAGCACCCAATATAGCGCCATAAACACGGGAATTTGAATCAAAATAGGCAAACACCCACCCAACGGATTCACTTTTTCCTTACGGTACATCGCCATCATTTCATTATTAAAACGTGGACGATCGTCTTTGAAACGCTCTTGCAACTCTTTCAATCGTGGCTGAATTTTACGCATTTTCGCCATCGATTTAAAACTGGCATTCGATAAAGGGAAAAATAGTAATTTGATGACAAACGTCACACCAATAATTGCCACACCCCAGTTACCAACGAGTCCATGAATTTGATTAAGTAGCCAGTAAATTGGCTTACCAATAAAGGTCAATACGCTGTAATCAACGGTCAATTCCAAGCCCGTCGCTGTTTTTTCCATCATGGGTTGAATTTTAGGACCGGCAAACAGTTGCGCTGTAAATTGTGCTTCACTATTCACATCAACCGTTACAGAGGGTGAGTAAGTGCCAATAACGTACTGCCCTAATTTTAACTCTTTACTGTAAAAATGATTTTCTTGATCAGCCGGTGGCACCCACGCAGATGCGAAATAATGCTGAATCATTGCTGTCCAGCCACCCACACTCGCTACATCAAGATTTTCATCGTGCATATCATCAAAATTAACTTTCTGATATTTATTAGCCTGTGTATAAATCACAGCACCATCATACGCTCGCATACCCGTTAACATACCATTTTTTTCTTTATTAGGTGTTTTGAGCAACTGACTGTATTGTCTGCCTATCCACGCTTTTTCAGAAGTATTTTTCACTGTTTGCGCTAAATCAATTTCATAACTTCCACGTTTAAACGTGAACGTTTTTGTAACCTGCAAACCGTTGTTATCTGTCCATGTCATGGGTACAGTTAAACTTTCTTGCCCAACCTCTAATGCGTAGCTGTCTTTTTGTGCACTGAAAACGCTATGATGGTTAGCGGCTTGAGCTGAACCATTGCTCGCAATAAAACCACTTTGTGCTACAAATAATTTGTCTGCTTGTGCATTAAATAAACGCACAGGTGACGTATTCTTTTCAGCAACAGCAAAACCAAATGTTTCGCGGAATTTGTCGACTATCGTATTTTCTTTTTCAATGGGATAGTTAAGCAAATCTAAATTCTGAATGGTTCCACCTTCGGCATTGATTTCTAACGCTAGCACATCTGTTGTAATTTTAATTACTCGTGCGTCAACAGCAACAGCGTCGGGTGTGACCACTGGTTGCGGTTGCGTTTGCGTTTGTGCGCTGGTTGCAGGCACATCATCGCGTGCATTCACTGCAGAGGAAACATTTTCAACAGCGGGTTTAAGCACATAATCCGCTTCCCACGCCTGCTGCATCATAAAAACAAGCATTGCAAAGGTGACAACGAGTATAAATCTTATATTATCCATTCTTATTTACCGAATTTTTCTGGAACAGGATCAATACCACCCGCATGAAAGGGATGGCATTTTGCGAGTCTTTTGATAGTGAGATAAGCGCCCTTTACACTGCCATGCCGCGTAACGGCTTCTAAAGCGTAGCTAGAGCAACTGGGGTAAAAACGACACACGTTACCAAGTGCGGGGCTAATAAAATATCTATAAAATTTTATAAGGCTGATGAGTATGAATTGCATCGGGTAACCAATTTAAGCCAATGCTTTTCCAATGACTTTTGTAGTAAGAAAGATGTGACATCCTGCGCTTCTCTTCGAGCCATCACCACGATATCTATGTTACATACGCTATGGCGGTGACATCTGAAATTGTCCCGAATAATCCGCTTAATCCGATTACGATGTACGGCTTTTCTTATGTTTTTTTTAGCAATAACTAATCCGAGTCTGGGATGATCGAATTCATTTCTGACCGCAAGTAACGTGAAATAGTTGTCACTTGATTTCGTCGGATTAGTAAACACTTTTTTGTAATCAGCTGGCTTTTTAAGCCGTAACTGCTGCGAAAAACGAAAGTCTAACGTCGTCACACAGGGTGAGCAGATTAAACACTAACCGTGAGTTTAGCACGCCCTTTCGCGCGACGAGCGTTAATCACTTTGCGTCCGTTACGTGTTGCCATTCTTGCGCGAAAACCGTGAGTTCTTGCGCGTTTGATTTTACTGGGTTGATAAGTTCTTTTCATGAGCTTTATTGCCTAATTAATTTAACAAAAACGGATAAAATAATTCGCGGATGATAGAATAAAGCCCTTGCTGTGTCAATTATGTAGTGATGTATTTAGAGAAGATTGTATTATTTTTCACTTCTTGTCACTATCGTGTTTTTTTGTGCTTTGCACGTTTACTTTCGCTAAAACTTGAATGAGCTCTCTTTGGAATATCTGCCTATCTAAACTTGAAAACGAAGTGCCTAGTGTTGATTTCAATACATGGATACGACCGCTACAAGCCGTTGAAACAGAAGGAAAATTACACTTACTTTCGCCAAATCGTTTTGTTTTAGATTGGATAAAAAAGCATCACGTTACACAAATAAACGAAGCGGTTACCGAATTTTCTAATGGCAAATTAACCCTTGTGTTAGATGTCGGCTCAAATCGACATACCCTCACGCCTGTTGTTTCCAGTTTGCCCGATGAAGTCAACATTACCGCACCCAATTTCGAACATTTTTTAAATAAAAACTTTACGTTTGATAATTTTATCGAAGGTAAATCAAATCAATTTGCGCGTGCCGCTGCTTTGCAAGTAGCTGAAAATAGTGGAAAAGCTTATAACCCGCTGCTTATTTACGGCGGCTCTGGACTGGGAAAAACCCACATCATGCACGCAGTGGGCAATGCTATTTTAGCTAAAAATCCTGCCACAAAAATTGTGTATTTACACTCTGAGCGATTTGTGCAGGATATGGTCAAAGCACTGCAACAAAATGCCATTCACAAATTCAAAGAGTTTTATCGTGGCGTTGATGTGCTCTTGATTGATGATATCCAGTTTTTTGCTGGAAAAGATCGCTCACAAGAAGAATTTTTTCATACATTCAACAGTCTTATCGATCGTCGCCATCAGATTGTACTCACCTGCGATAAGTACCCAAAAGAAATATCAGGACTTGAAGAACGCCTAAAATCGCGTTTTAGTTGTGGTCTACCTGTTTCCATTGAGCCGCCTGATATGGAAACGCGAGCGGCTATTTTGATGAAAAAAGCGACCCTTGCCTCAATCGTATTGCCCGATGATGTTGCCTTTTTTATTGCAAAGAGAATGCCTTTTAACGTTCGTGATTTGGAAGGCGCATTGCGCCGATTAATTGCCAATGCCGAGTTCACTGGGCAACCCATCACGCTCGATTTTGCTAAAGAGGTTTTACAGGATTTGGTAGTACTGCAAGATAAACTGGTCAATATTGACAGTATTCAACAAACCGTTTCTGACTATTTCGATATTTCACTCAATGAGTTACTTGCAACAAATAAATTACAAACCGTCACGCGCCCCCGCCAAATTGCCATGAGTTTAGCACGCGAACTCACTGCGCATAGTTTCCCCGAAATTGGCGCCGCTTTTGGCGGAAGAAATCACACTACGGTGATGAGTGCTTGTAAAAAAGTAGAAGAACTCAAAAAAACGGATTTGAAATTTTCTGAAGATTACATCCATCTTGTTCGCGTCTTGTCATCGTAAATGATTCGTCATTTATCGGTAATTTAATCGTAATCAAGTAGTTAGAAGTTATCAACAGGTTTGCACAGAAGTTATCAACAGGTTTGCACAGAAGTTATCAACAGGTTGTGCATATTTTTTAAAGTATTTTATACAATAATAGCACAACTAATTGAATTAATTAATATTTAAAATTAAAACACCCTGTGCATAACCCTGTGCATAACCCTGTGTATAACTTTTCATTTTCTGTGCATAACCCTGTGTATAACTTTCCATCTTCTGTGTATAACTTTCAACACAGTTAAATACAACAAAGTTATGCACAATCTATACACAGGGTTATACACAGGGTTATGCACAGGACAAGCTATTGATTCTAAGTTGAAAAAAGGGGTTATGCACAGGTTTTGCGCTCCCTAATAGTAATAAAGATATAAATTAGAAATAAGTTATAATCTTTAAATCTACTATATTTATATATTTATAT
>OMIH01000156.1 GCA_900299045.1 Methylococcaceae bacterium | reverse complement strand
CACCCGTGATTGCATTGGGTTATGCCGCTAGTATCTTTTTGCATTTTGCCATGAATGGGCGCTATTTTTAATAATAACGCTACGTTGACTTTAACTAATGAATGGTACGCCCGAGCGGATTCGAACCTCTGACCTCAGCCTCCGGAGGGCTGCGCTCTATCCAGCTGAGCTACGGGCGCGTTGCAAGTGCTTATTTTAAACTAAGCGCTTGTTAATTACGACTAGATTTATCAAATCATCTATTATTCGCGTTGTTCACTTGCTTGCGTGATGATGCTATGTGAAGGTACGCTATGCGTTAACCATACATTTCCGCCAATAATAGAGCCACTTCCAATAACAATACGTCCCAAAATCGTGGCACCTGCATAAATCACGACGTCATCTTCCACGATGGGATGGCGTAGATTACCTTTGACAAGCAGTCCGTTATCATCTTTTTGAAAACGCTTGGCACCTAAAGTAACGGCTTGATATAAACGGACACGATTTCCCAAAATAGCGGTTTCCCCAATCACAACACCTGTACCGTGATCAATAAAGAAACTGTCACCAATTTGTGCACCGGGGTGAATATCAATACCGGTGGCTGAATGCGCAAGTTCTGAAATCATACGCGCAACGAGTGGGGCACCTTGTGTGTATAAAATATGTGCTAAACGATGGTAAATAATAGCGGTAATGCCCGGATAACACACAAGTACCTCATCAGGCGTGCGAGCGGCTGGATCACCTTCGTAAGCGGCTTGGATATCACTGTCGCAAATACGACGCACAGCAGGCAATTGTGCTGTAAAAAAGCGAGTGATTTGAATCGCTCGCTCATGTGCCACCTCATCAACGCCTTCATTACCTGAAATAAACTGCAATTCACGGCGAATTTGCTTGAACAACTCATGCAGGACGCAATCAAGCGTATAGCCAACATAATAATCAATACCTTCTTCGGTCAAATCTGGTCGTCCAAGTCGATTAGGAAAAAGCACCGCTGATAGACCATCCAAAATGTGTTGCAACTCCTTGCGTGAAGGTAATTTAGGCGGTTTATGCCGACGATTACGTTCCTCTAAAGACTGCACACGGAGCGCTCTTAATTGTGCAACCGTGTCTTCTACGCCCCAATGATAGCGTGTAATCTCGTTCATGATATAAAACTCAAC
Source organism: Methylococcaceae bacterium (assembly GCA_900299045.1). GTDB lineage: Bacteria > Pseudomonadota > Gammaproteobacteria > Methylococcales > Methylomonadaceae > UBA10906. The sequence continues at coordinate 6,138 of OMIH01000156.1, read as the reverse complement.
GTAAGCGGTAAATTAAGAAAACGGTTTAACCATAACGCAAGACTCCCCTGCGTAATATCGAAAACATATTGCGGCCATAAGCCAAAAATCAATATCAACAAAGAAGAAAGGCACAACGCCCATACTTCATGGAAGCGCAAATCTACTAATTGATGAATGGGTAAGTGCCGCGCCTCGCCAAGAAACGTTTTTTGGATAAACATAAATAACGCCGCTACACCAAGAATAGAACCAAATAAACCGACAACCCCTAAGCCAAATTGATATTTAAATGTACCTATTATCAACAATAATTCAGCAGGAAAGCCACTCGTTAAAGGCATTCCAATGCTAGCGACACTACATAAATAAAAGAAAACCGTACATGTAGGCATCACTTTTGCGATACCCCCTAAATGGACTAATTCCGTTGAACCTAATCGTTGCTGTATAAATCCAGCCATCAGCATCAAACTACTCGCAATCAACGTAAAATTGAGCAACTGAAAAATTGCACCTTGAAGCCCCTGCAACGTTAAACTCGCTATCCCCATGGTCACAAAGCCAACATGACTAATACTCAAATAAGCCAGTAATTGACGTAAATTCGTTTGTTGCAAGGCAATTAATGCGCCGTAAATTAACGTTACCGCGCCAAATAAGGCTAATAACCACGCATAATGCCCCGCAACATTAGGTGCAAGTGGCAAAGCAAAACGCAGTAAACCAAAAGCGCCTAATTTAAGCCCCGTCAGTAACGCACTCAGTTGCGTGGGTGATTCCATCGCAACCGTTGGCAACCACGTATGAAAAGGCACTAAAGGCGTTTTCACCGCAAAACCTAAAATCAATAAACATAAAATCACCGTTTGCAAATGATCAGGCATTGGCGTGTTTAATAACACAGGAAAGCTAAAACTCAACCCCTGTGTCAATAACTCGCCCATTTGATGCGCATGATTTACCGCTAAAAGAATGATTGCAAATAACAATGGCACGCCTCCACACAACATAAACAGCGTGTACTTGAGCGCAGCGTGACTGCGTTTTGCACCAACGCCCCACAATCCAATCAGAAAAAAAAGAGGTGGCAATGTCGCTTCCCAAAACAAAAAAAATAACAGCATATCAAGCGCTGAAAATACGCCAATGGTGGCGCTTTCAAGTACCAAAAGCAACGCATAGTGCAAACGCGTCAGAGACTGAACACTATGCCACGATGCTATTATCGTTACCAAGACCAGTAATGCTGTCATGGGAAGAAATAGAACTGAAATGCCATCAATTCCGAGAAAAAATGTGGCATGAAACGTTGGAATCCACGCATACTGTTCAATAAATTGGAAATCCGCATGGCTTGTGTCAAAAGTAAAAACCAACGTGACAGCGACTAGCAATTCAAGCACCGCTGTTGTTAACGCAATCATTTTCGCCCATTTAACATGGGCGACAAGCGCAATAAGTAACGCGCCAACAAGAGGAAGACCGATGAGTATACTCAGCATTGGTAAAAAACTCACATTCATGATAGATATCTCTGTGGATACGAATGACTAATGCTAGCCGCTTTTTTATCGATAAAGTCTAAGAGAGGTGTCGTATCAAAACCTGTTCCTATTAGCAGTAAGCTAATCAAAACAGCAATGATACGTTCACAGAGAATGGGATGGTGTAAACTGTCATGGGGTTGGATTGCCCGTTTTGCGTTTACAATGAAAAGGCGCTGAAATGCCCATAGCAAAAAGGCTGTTGCCAGCACGTTACCCACTAAAATAGTAATCGCCAGCCACCAACCTTGCGCCTCTATCGTGCCTTCAAGTAGCAAATGAGCCGCATCAAAACCAGGTGTCCCGGGCATCACCATGGTACTTAAGGCGGAAACTAAAAATAGCAAACCAATAAAGGTGTTTGTATCAAATAAGCCACCTAGACGCGGGATGAATGCCGTTCGAGTGCGCTCGTAAATTAAACCGACACTAAACAACATACCCGCTGTTGCTAGTCCATAAGTTAGCGATAATAAAATAGCCCCTTCAAGACCGTGTTCATTAAATGAAAACAGACCAATCACCAGCATACCTGTTTGACTAATTGCCGCAAAAGCGAGTAATCGACGAATGTTAATTTGCATTAAAGCGAGTAATGCGCCATAAAAAATGCTGATAATCCCCAAACAGATGACAAAATTTGCCCACATTTCTGCTACGAGCGGAATTAGTGGCAAAATAAAGCGAATAACCGCATACACGCCCAGTTTTACCCCTACCATAAAAATGGCAGCGCTAGCCACTGTACCCTGTTCAGCTAAGACAGGCAACCATCCATGGAACGGAAATAATGGCATCCGTGTGGCAAACCCGTAAAACAATAAAACAAAAATAAGAACATGATGATGAAGATGGCTGTTATTTTGGATTAATGTCAGCCAATCAAAATTCGAATCGGCTGTATTGTTTGTCATGCCAAGACCGAGCACTAAAAAACCCACAAACGTCATCAACAATCCCGCTCCCCAATACTGCATCAAAAGCGATACCAGTGATTGGCGATTTTGCCCCGTTCCAGCGTGTAATGTTAAATAAATAACAGGAACAAGTTCAATGAGTGTCCATAACCAAAATTGCATGACATTTAGCGCTGAAAAAGCGCCAATAAGAACCGCTTGATAACCGAGTAATGACGCAATAAATCCTTTATCGGTGACATGGCGCGTAATGAGTGTATAAATCAGCGCCAGCAATGTTAAAATTGTAGCAAGCGGAATAAATAAAACGCTTACACCATCCACTCCCACGCGATAATGAAAGCCAATAAAATCAACATATTCAGCAAGTTGAATGCCTTCTTTATTGACATCAAATACCGATAATAAATAAAAACTTAGCAGGACATTGACTATCGCGCCTACAAAAGCAATACGCAATGTATGGATTTTTGATGAAGTATAGCAAACGCCAATCATGGTCAAGATAGGCATGAGCGTTAACGTGGTTAATAAAGGAAAATGGGCAATGTCTATCCAAAAACTCACATTAATATTTAATGGCATATCTACAGGGCAACCAGCAGCGTAATAAAAATAAAAGTAAACAAATACCGTGGCTTGAGTAGCGCTAATTCTGTTTGATTAGCAATATGCCCTAAGTGACGTCCATAACGAAATACGTTTTCAGATACGCCCTGCAAAATAAAATGATATTCAAACCAATGCAAAAGCGTTGCAGTCCATTGCGTGAGTTTTCCAGCCAAGCCGCTACCTTGTGCAAAGGTGTCTTCGGTATTATCTAAATGCGCTCCAATAGTTTGTTCTTGCGCTTGCGCTAGACTCGAAATAGCATGGATAGTGGGGGCAGGAGACCCCATTAATGGATCGATAATTTGTTTATCGACGAAATGCAAATCACTCGCCAAGTTCAAAATGGGCTTTATGAGTAGCCAATCCATCATAGACTCCAGCCAAAAGCGTTGCGTGGCATAAGTGTAAAAGCGCTGGTTTTCAGCCAAAAATACGGGAACTTTTTGAATAGAGGTGCCACTTATAGTCTGTAGAAGAGAAGGCGCCATCAGCAGTTGATAACCACGCACGCTAATATGTGCAAACAAATGCCAAGTTGCTAACTGCCAAAAACCCAGTCCGCATTCGAGAAATAACAAACCGAGCTGTGCAGAAGTGGCAAAAATCAACGACGTTTTAATATCAGTTTGCGTGAGTCCCACAAAATACGCATAACCAGCCGTCAGCAAACCCATCATCGCTACAAATCCAGCAATCAACGGTGTCAATTCAAGAAGTGGACGAATTAAAAACAATAAATAGACGCCCGAATGAATCATAATCGCGCCATAAAAAATCGCACTTGATGGCGTTGGTCCCTCGATCGCACGCGCAAGCCATGGCGTAAAAGGCAGTTGCGCTGACTTGACCATCGCCGCAATCACAAAACACAACGCCATTAAATTTAATTTCTGAGCGGAGAGTTGATGCAGGAAAACGGGTATATCGAGCCAATCTATATTGCCCAGCCAAAGGTAACAAAGCACGAGTCCCGCGATAAACGCAGCATCTCCAAGACGATTAGTAATAAAAACACGCGTGGCATTATATGTAGCATAGTGGCGATGATACAAATAGCCAATAAGCAAATAAGAACACAGTCCAGCAATTTCCCAACCAACAAACGTGCCCACCACATTTGCTGACAGCACCAGCGTAAACATCGCAAAAGCAAATAAACTCAACACAAAAAAGAAACGATGAAATCCGGCTTCACGATGTAAATAATTCACCGAAAATCGCATCACAATACATAATAACAATGCAAATAATGTAGCTAATTTGAGGCTAAATCCATGGGCGAAAACATTCAGCTTTATTTCTAAATCATGAATACGCACCCAATGCCCCAGAGTGAGCACAGCCGTATTTTGATAAAAATAATCGTGTCCCAACAGCAAAAAGCAAATCAAACAAGAAAGCCCCACCGCATAATTAGCTATTCGCGCCGTTGTTCGTTCACTTTTTTCACCGTCAAGCACGCCAAATAAGTGCAAAACACCTATACAGCTCGCTGCAATTAAAGGAAAAAGCGGAATTAAAATAATAAAATGTTCCATAACTCAATTAGGGCTGCGTAATTAAAACAGGCGGCAAGGGCTCACTTTCGTTTTGATAATAATCAGGTGACTTTTTATACATAGAAAGCGGTTGATTTGAAGGGTCACGTTTCCAGCGTACAAACCCAACGCCACGCTCAAATACAAAAATAGCGTCCGAATCGGGATCTTTCGCGCTCAAATGCACCCATCCCCCACCAATCAATTCAATTAAACTCGGCTGACGTGCATAAATTTGCTCAAGCACACTGGTTTTCGCCTCAACAATAATTTGCAGACGCATCGCTTCATGAATTTCAATCATTTGTCTTGGCAAACCGGTTCGCAAATCACTGTTTGCGCCTTCCATCACCGCAAATAAACCAGTGATATTATGAGGGATTTTTGTACCACACCCAAATCGCTCGTTATTGACGGTTGAAAAATAATATTCCAAGTTAATCCCAGCGCCCACTGGACCGACAGCAAGCAAAATGCCTTCTAACACTTTTCCGTCACTATCTTGTGTAGGATCATACGAAATCAAAAACGCACGTCTATCAAAAAACGCGCCTTGCGTGAGAGCGCGACGCCCTACAATAGCACACGCATTGGTTGCGTGACCAAGTTCGGGGCGTGCTTGAGAAAAATCTGTTGCGCGTTCTTGAATATGATACAATGCGCGTTGAGGTGTTGGATTTTTAGGCGCAGAAGCAAGGCGACGGCAACGCTCATGCGCTGACATTTCTTGCGCGTGATGTAACTGCGCTTGCAATAGCGTAAACGCATTAATACGCTCACGCGGCAACGCCTCCAAATCATACCAATCAATATTTTCATTACAAGTATTATGTTCTGCACCTATAAACCATGTATCACTGGGAATAACAATGCCACGCTGTGCGAGTAAATCACGCACTGCTATACGATTAGCCATCGCCGCAAATAAACGCGCATTAGGTCCACCATGTCGACCGCTGCAAGCTCCACAATCATAAGCAGCTATATGCGGGTTATTTTGGCTTATCGAGCCATGTCCCATTAAGACAACAAGTTCTGAAAATCCATACGTTAAACCGGTGTTACGCAAAAATGCCGCTACGCGATCAGCTTGTTCATTATCGGTAAAACCAAGTCGCGTATGCTTAGGTGTTGCGGTATCGCTGTTATTGGGCGCAATAAAATGCAACTGCGTTTGCGGTGTCGGTGAAATTCGCTCACGCAAGCGAGTCAACACACCGTGCTGTGATGCTGGCGACAATGACTTTGCCAGTAAATTAACTAGCGTCAACGGTGCTAGCGCATCAATGATGAAATGCGATAACCCTAAATGACGGCGCAAACCTTGATGAAGTACATAATTCCATTTTAAAAGGTGCTGCCGTCCGCTGTGATGCTGTGCTAATTTTATCGACTCGCTAGGCGCTGAAACTTCATGTACATCATGCGCAGGCACAACAACCACTGGGCACAAAGGCGTTAGACTATCGTCATCCAACCCTTTATAGTTCATCGGCACTCCAAAAAAACCTGCCGCCCCTAGCGTTTCAATGGTCGGTACAAACT
>OMIH01000155.1 GCA_900299045.1 Methylococcaceae bacterium | reverse complement strand
CTTGCTAGATTACGCAGAAAATCAAAATGCTATAGCAAAAGCGAGGTCATGCTTAAATATTCTGTCCAGCTTCTAATGCTTAAATGGAATGGTCAAATCGAATCTATATTTAATTAACAATACCCCAAAAACAACCTATTTTTCAACGTATTCACGCCACATAGTAAGTAAGGCATTTGAAAAATCAGTCGTAAAAAGATCGATATTCCATGCAGGACTATTAAATAGGCGTTTTCTCAAATTTTGTTTTAGCGACAATAATGCCTGACGATCTTTTGCCATCTGAATAGCAATACGCAAATAATCCGCATCATTTTCAGCAACCCATTCACTTAAACCCGCCGCAGACATAAAACTCATTCCCATACGCGAAACAAAATGATTACCTGTTTTTGTAATGACAGGTACGCCCATCCACATCGCTTGTAGGGTCGTGGTGCCACCGTTATAGGGTACTGGATCAAGCGCAATATCAATATCTGCATATTCAGCCATCATTTCAGTTAATCCAACTGGGCCGCGAAATTCTAAGCGAGAGGCATCTACGTTTTCTGCAATAAATCGCTTGGTAAACATGTTAATAGCACTATTGTCTTTAAAACTGGGTGCTTTTAATACTAAACGAGAATCGGGGATTTCATTCAAAATAGCCGCCCATAATTTAATCGTATGTGGGGTTAATTTCGGCACATTATTAAACGATCCAAAGGTTAATTGACGTTTTTCATGCTCTTTTGTATAAACGGGATAAGGATACTCGGTTTCGGGTGCATAGCAAAACACCGTATTAGGCAAACGTATGACTTTTTCGGAGTAAAGTGAGTTGTGCAACTGAGGTGCAACAAAATTATCAGCAATTAACCAATCTATATTAGGCACGCCCGTTGACGCTGGATAACCTAAATAAGTTGCTTGAACAGGCGCGGCACGTTGCGCAAAAACAGTCATGCGTTGCATACTGGTATGACCAGATAAATCAATTAAAATATCAATGTTATCCGCCTCAATGCGACGACTTAAATGCGCATCGCTAAATGCAGTCACCTCAACCCACTGCGCAACACGCGTTTTTGCTAAATAGGTTTGTTCATCATACGACACACCGGTGAAATAAATTGTCACGTCAAATTGTTTGGTATCCAACCGCGCCAAAATCGGTTGCATGAAAATATTCACTGGGTGTTGATGATGAAAATCTGCTGTAATAAATCCAATTTTTAAAGGGCGCTGTAAACGGCGTTCATTTTTAAATGAATCGACTTGCCGCGCGTTTTTACCTAAAGGCGCAAACAATTCAACGTGTAAATTGGCAACGTCCTGTGCACTTAATTTATCGCTATAAAGTGAACTCATCGCTGTACTTGAACGCATCGAGGAATAGATACTTTCGCTTTCTGCTAATTGGCGATAAAGCGCTAAAGCGGTATCCGCATCCCCTATTCTTCCAGCAATAGAAGCACGCATTGACAAGGCACCTGATTGCGGCTCAATTGCCTCCGCTTTTTCAAGTTCCATTAACGCTTCTTCCATTTGCCAAGATTCAGCATAAGAATACGCTAAATTCCAATGTGCTTTGGCGCTTTGTGGATGCAGTTCAACGTTACGTTTGAGTACCTCTTGAGCTTCTTGCCATAAATTGGATTGAAAAGAGAGTTCAGCTAAACGAACGAGTGTTTGTTCTTCCGTAGCAATACTCGCTCGCTCAAAAGCACGATGTGCTTCTTGCGTCATGCCTAGACGCATCATAATAGCCGCCAAATCAATTTGTAATTCCGCACGCTCATTATCAAGTAAAGGTTCCGCCATTAGACGCGTTACAAGCAACGCTTGGCGCATAGATTCAAGTGCACGACTCGCATCACCACGCTCTAGGCGATACTTAGCCATTGACCAATGAATAAAATACATGCGCATAACCCCACCTGCCGCTAAAGCACGATGATATGCTGGTGCCGCTAATTCAAAATGCCCGTTATCTTCGAGGAGTCGAGCTAATGCAATATGTCCTTCAAATCGCTCAGGGCTAATCGCAATTGCTCGCTCATAACTTGCCATCGCTTGCTGTGAAACACCTTGTCGACGACATAAATGACCCGCTTCAAGCCATGCACTGAAATTGTGAGGAAAAGCACGCAACAAGGTTTCAAAATAGTGACGTGCCGCCATTTCATCGCCATAATTCACTGCGCAGCGTGCTAGTTGCAACGCGGCAGTTTCAAACGTAGGCTCTAACGCAACTACTTGTTGATATCGTTTTTCAGCCTCTTTCCAAAGAGACTGTCGAAAAAAAATATTGGCTTGATTGAAAAAATCGGCAGCTTCTTTGGAGATAAGCAGTTGATTCTCGCTCTGTTGAGAAGAATTATCCGCAAGGGGTATGTTTGTATCTTGCATAAATCATCTACATTTTGCTATTAAATAAGTGCATAAAATCATAAAAAAAAACGCCCCATTTCTGGAGCGTTCTTTTGTTAATTAAAAAAATGTTTTTTTAATTACAAGCTATAGTACATATCATATTCAACAGGATGTGTACTCATGCGAAGACGTGTGACTTCTTCCATTTTCAATTTGATGTAGCCATCAATAACGTCATCAGTAAATACACCGCCTTTTGTTAAGAAATCACGGTCTTTATCTAATGCTTCTAATGCTTGATCAAATGCGTGGCAAACTTGTGGGATATTTTTTTCTTCTTCTGGTGGCAAGTCGTATAAATCTTTGTCCATTGCTTCACCTGGGTGAATTTTATTTTGAATACCATCAAGACCCGCCATCAACATTGCAGCAAAGGCTAAATAAGGATTTGCAATTGAATCAGGGAAACGCACCTCAATACGACGACCTTTTGGGTTATTAACAAAAGGAATACGAATTGATGCAGAGCGGTTACGCGCTGAATACGCTAGCATAACAGGTGCTTCAAAACCTGGAACTAAACGTTTATAGCTGTTGGTTGACGCGTTGGTAAATGCGTTAAGCGCTTTAGCGTGTTTAATAATACCACCGATGTAAAATAACGCTGTTTCAGACAATCCACCGTATAAATCACCCGTAAATAAGTTAACACCATTTTTTGCTAATGATTGGTGAACGTGCATACCGCTACCGTTATCGCCAACTAAAGGCTTAGGCATGAATGTCGCTGTTTTACCGTATGCGTGCGCGATGTTTGCAACTACATATTTTAATCCTAACACTTCGTCTGCTTTTTTAACTAATGTGTTGAATCTTACACCAATTTCACATTGACCTGCCGTGGCTACTTCGTGATGATGTACTTCGGTCACTAGACCCATGGTTCCTAATGTTTGACACATTGCTGAGCGCATATCTTGAAATGAATCAACAGGTGGTACTGGAAAATAACCGCCTTTTACACCTGGACGGTGTCCAACGTTGCCATCTGCGTAGACTTTTTCTGAGTTCCAACCCGCTTCTTCTGAGTCAATTTTATAAAACGCACCACTCATGTTTGCGTCCCAGCGCACATCATCAAAAATGAAGAATTCATTTTCTGGCCCAAAAAACGCTGTATCCGCGATGCCTGTTGATTGTAAATATTTTTCAGCGCGTTTTGCTAAAGAACGTGGATCGCGTTCGTAGCCTTGCATATTGCGTGGTTCGATAATATCGCAACGCAAAATAAGGGTGTTGTCATCAAAGAAAGGATCCATCACCGCTGTCGTAGGATCAGGCATTAAAATCATGTCAGATTCGTTAATGTGTTTCCAGCCCGCAATTGACGAACCATCAAACATATTACCTTCTTCAAAAGTATCTTCATCGATAGTGTGAGCGGGGAAAGTAACGTGCTGTTCTTTACCGCGAGTATCACAAAAACGGAAATCAACGAATTTCACATCGTTGTCTTTAATCATTTTAAGTACGTTTGCTACAGACATTTAAAGCCTCTCCTAAATGGAATGAAAATTAAAATCGGTGTTTAATTACAACCGTGTTAACGATAACACTTTTTTAAAGGTGTTATCCACTAAAAAATAACACATGAAGTACGCTGTTTTCATCTCATGCACTAAAATAAAACATAAACGTATGTTCATGCAACATTATGGTGCGTTTTTTTTCACTACTATCGCTATTGAAAATATTAACTATTTGTTTTTATTGTTCTAAAAATACTGGCATAATACCTGCTTACTTAATTTTAAACACACTTATAAAGATGGAAATAATCAAAATGAAAACACATACAAAACGCAATAATTACCGCACAATACAAGGTGTTGCAAGCAGTCTGTTACTTATTGGCGCAACAGTTAATGTTCATGCTGGCATGATAGCAGAAGTGAGCGGCAAAGAGATTAACGATGTGTCATGGTTAAAAAACAACGGGATTGTTGTTGGTGGCTGGGCAAATGCAGGGATTACTTATAATGCAACCAATCCATCAAATGGCTTTAATGGTCCCGTGACTTTCGGCGATCGTGACAGCGAAGTTCAACTCAATCAATTAAACCTTTTTGTTCAACGTGCCGTCGCAACCGAAGGAACTCGCTGGGATTTTGGTGGACGCTTTGATGCGATGTTTGGTACCGATGCTATTTTCACGCAAGCTTATGGTGTTCCAGGAGTCGATCCAGCAACCGGACAGTCCTTAAATAGGGGGCACTGGGATTTAAACTTTTTAGGTAGCGCACAAAATCGTTTTTATGACATCGCTCTCCCCCAAGCTTATGTTGAGGCTTATGCACCAATCGGTAATGGTTTAAATATCAAAGCGGGTCACTTTTACACACCAATTGGTTATGAAACGGTTACTGCGCCTGATAATTTCTTCTATACACACGCATATACCATGCAATTTGGTGAACCATTTACGCATACAGGTATTTTAGGTAATTACACCGTTGATGAAAACTGGTCTGTTGTAGGTGGCGCATTAACAGGCAGTGCAACAGGTGGATGGGACGGTAATTTCGATCAACAATTAGGAAATTGGGGCGGGCTACTTGGTACAACATGGACAAGTAAAGATAAAGCGACATCAGCCAACATTACAGGTACATACAGCGGCACCTCAGAACACAGTAGCAACGCTTGGGCGCTCTATAGCGTTGTTTTAAAACATAATATTACAGATAAAACACATATCATGTTGCAACATGATCATGGCTTTGCAAATGGTGTTATCACGGCTGCCGGCACAAGAGATTCTGAGTGGTACGGTGTCAATATGCACTTAACCTACGATATCAAAGACAATCTAACAGCAGGTATTCGCACCGAATGGTTTAGAGATCAAAATGGCATTCGTGTCTTTGCGCCTGCTCGAACAGGCGGCGCATTAAATGGTGCAAGTTATTATGCGATGACAGCGGGTTTAAATTGGAAGCCGGTAACATGGTTAAATCTGCGCCCAAACGTACGTTATGACTGGGCAGATGGTTCGCGTCCGTTTGGTAATAACAAACAAGATCAATTTTTATTCTCTACCGATTTTTCAGTTAATTTCTAAAATCATTTCTAACTTTCCAAGGGGGAAAAATGAAAGCACTTTCGCGTAGTTTCACTGCATTAAGCATACTGAGCGCCTCGGCATTCAGTTATGCTGACGACGTTGCCGCGCCTATCGCTAATAAAGGTGATACAACGTGGGTGATGGTGTCAACAATTTTAGTCATCATGATGATTATCCCTGGACTAGCATTATTTTATGGCGGTATGGTTCGCGCCAAAAATATGCTCTCTATTTTGATGCAAGTGTTTGTCATTTTTTGCATGATTGCCCTTCTCTGGGCAATTTATGGTTACAGTATTGCCTTTACAGAAGGTAACGCATTTTTTGGTGGACTTAGTAAAGTTTTCTTAAAAGGGATAACACCTGACTCCTTGGCAGCAACCTTTACCAAAGGCGTCTATATTCCTGAATATGCTTATGTTGCCTTTCAACTGACGTTTGCTGCAATTACCCCCGCCATTATTATCGGCTCATTTGCAGAGAGAATTAAGTTTTCAGCAGTACTCGCTTTACTTTCCTTTGGTTTACATTTTCATACTTACCTCTTGCCCACATGGTTTGGTATTGGGCAGGTCCCGATGCGTATACCGATACCAGCGCAGCAGAAGCCGCTAGTTCAACAGCAGGATTTTTATTTCAAAAAGGCGCATTAGATTTTGCAGGTGGCTCAGTTGTACACATCAACTCAGGTGTTGCCGGTCTTATTGGTGCTTTATTGATTGGCAAACGAATTGGATTTGGTCGTGAATCTTTAGCGCCACACAGCGTGACATTGACCATGGTGGGTGCTTCTATTGCATGGGTGGGATGGTTTGGTTTTAACGTTGGTTCAAACTTAGAAGCGAATGGATTAGCAACGTTAGTCTTACTCAATACATTGCTTGCTGGCGCGGCAGCAACACTTTCTTGGGTGGCAGCAGAATGGTTGATGCGTGGCAAACCAAGTATGCTTGGCGGCGCATCTGGAGCGATTGCGGGTCTTGTTGTCATCACCCCTGCTTGCGGTTGGTCTGGTGTCATGGGTGCTATCCTGCTTGGTTTGGTATCCGGTGGCGTTTGTTTTTGGGCGGTGACTATGCTCAAAGTTAAATTTAAATATGATGACTCGCTTGATGCGTTTGGTATACACGGGGTAGGCGGTATTTTAGGCGCTCTGGGGACAGCTGTTGTTGCTAACCCTGCGCTTGGGGGGACGGGTGTTTGGGATTATGTATCAAATAGCGTAGGTGAATACAGTTTCGCCACGCAATTTACCAGTCAATTATGGGGAGCAGCCGTTGCCATTATATGGTCAGGAATCATTTCCTTTATAGCCTATAAAATTGTCGATACGTTTATTGGCTTGCGTGTCAATGAAGAAGATGAACGTCAAGGTTTGGATGTTTCAGCACACGGGGAAACGGCTTATCACCTATAAAAACAAAGGACGCATGCAAGCGAAGAAATTGAAAAAGGCTATTCAATCTTTTCGCCTTGCGCCGGACTTGGTGTTTCACTATGATTAACAAGGAACCGTTAACGTCCTTATTTTATCCTTAATTTTTTAACAGAGAAAACTTTATGAAACTCATTACCGCAATTATTAAACCATTTAAAATGGACGATGTACGCGAAGCTTTATCTGAAATTGGTGTTGCAGGTGTAACGGCAACTGAAGTAAAAGGCTTTGGTCGTCAAAAAGGACACACTGAATTGTATCGTGGTGCTGAATATGTTGTTGATTTTCTGCCTAAAGTAAAATTAGAAATTGCGGTGGCAGATAATGTGGTCGATAAAGCCGTTGAAACCATTGTCAAGGCAGCAAATACAGGCAAAATTGGCGATGGTAAAATTTTTGTATCGAATCTAGAACAAGTGATTCGTATTAGAACAGGCGAAACAGGCGAAGAAGCAATTTAAAATGATACATAAAAATCCACATTTTATGACGCTGCTTTTCGCAGCGTCTTTTTTTATTCCTAGCATGGCATTGGCAACAGAATTAAATCAAGCCAATACCTCATGGCTACTCACGTCAACAGCGTTGGTATTGTTTATGACAATTCCGGGACTTTCGCTGTTTTACGGCGGTCTTGTTCGCAGTAAAAACGTCTTATCGGTATTAATGCAATGTTTTGCCATTACTTGCTTAGTATCGATCTTGTGGCTTGCAGGAGGATACAGTCTTATTTTTTCAGATGGTGGCATCTGGCAAAATTGGATTGGCGGCACAGCAAAAGCGTTTTTACCCAATATCAATACGACAGATTTAGTTGGCGATGTACCCGAAACGGTTTATTTTATGTTTCAAATGACCTTCGCAATTATATCACCCGCCTTAATTGTTGGTGGTTTTGCGGAGCGAATGAAGTTCTCTTCCATGCTTTGGTTTAGTTCACTTTGGTTGATATTGGTCTATTTACCCATCTGTCACTGGATTTGGGGTGGTGGTTGGCTGGCTAAGATGGGCGTGATGGATTTTGCAGGTGGTATTGTTATTCATGTCAATGCGGGGGTTGCCGCACTAATTTCTGCACTGATGCTAGGTAAGCGAAAAGGTTTTCCTCATGTTGCGATGCCACCACACAATATGACAATGGTGGTCACTGGAGCGGGTATGCTTTGGGTTGGCTGGTTTGGCTTTAATGGTGGTAGCGCACTGACATCAGATGGTCACGCGGGCATGGCGATCTTAGTGACACATATTGCCGCGGCAACGGGTGCGCTAACATGGATGATTATCGAATGGTATCGCTTTGGTAAGCCAAGTATGCTCGGCATTGTGACAGGCATGGTCGCTGGATTGGGTACGATTACTCCTGCGTCGGGCTTTGTGGGACCTTTGGGCGGCTTTGTTATTGGGTTAGTTTCTGGTGTCGTCTGTTTTTATTCCACGCAAATTATTAAACGTAAATTCAAGATAGATGATTCACTAGATGTTTTTCCTGTACACGGTGTGGGTGGCGTTATTGGTTCGCTTTTAACGGCTGTATTTGCTACAAATGAGTTTGGTGGTCTCGGTCTTGCGCAAGGCGTCAGTATTAGCCAGCAAATGGGTATTCAAGCACTTGCTATTTTAGTGACCGCTAGCTGGAGCGGTGTGTTTAGTTACGGTATTTTAAAATTAATTGATAAAGTCATCGGATTACGCGTCACAAGTGATGAAGAGGTTCAAGGATTAGATATTGTCCTGCATGAAGAAACCGGTTATCACAGCTTATAAATCTGACTAAAACAATAGGCATTGACGAATGTGATAGAATCCAACAAAATTCACACTTACCCTTTCCTAACATCCTAATTGAAGAAGAGAGAAAAATGCAGATTGTTTTAGCTAATCCCCGTGGTTTTTGTGCTGGTGTTGATCGCGCTATTGAAATTGTTGAGCGTGCTTTAGAATCGTTTGGCGCACCTATCTATGTACGTCATGAGGTTGTACATAATCGCACCGTTGTTGATGCACTAAAAGAAAAAGGTGCTATTTTTATTGAAGAATTAACAGATGTACCTCAAGGTTCAACGCTTATTTTCAGTGCGCACGGTGTTTCAAAACAAGTTCAACTGGAAGCGAAAGAACGTAATTTAACGGTTTTTGATGCCACTTGTCCGTTAGTGACAAAAGTACATATTCAGGTTGCAAAACATGCTAAGGCAAATCGTGAAGTGATTTTAATTGGTCATGCAGGTCACCCTGAAGTTGAAGGAACCATGGGGCAATATGAAAAATGTTCAGAAACAGGTGGCATTTATTTAGTCGAAACCCCAAGTGATGTCGAAAAATTAAAAGTTAACCACCCTGATGATTTAGCGTATGTAACGCAAACAACGTTGTCAATGACAGACACGAAAATTATGGTTGACGCACTTCGCAAACGATTTTCTTCTATTCAAGAACAAAAAAAGGACGATATTTGCTACGCGACACAAAATCGTCAAGATGCAGTTAATGAATTAACCAAATTTGCAGATATTATTTTGGTTGTAGGTTCACCAAATAGCTCAAATTCTAATCGCTTACGTGAAATAGCAGAACAACTTGGGAAAACCGCTTATTTAATCGATACAGCAAAAGATATGCAACGCGATTGGTTTTCAGACAAAAGTGTGATTGGTGTGACGGCAGGTGCTTCAGCGCCTGAAGTGTTGGTTCAAGAGGTGATAGAACAACTTAAAAATTGGGGGGGTGATGTCACCACAGAAATTCAAGGAATTGAAGAAAAAGTCGTTTTTTCTTTGCCGCGTGAGTTAAAAGGTTAAATCACATGGGCGAATTGTTGGAATCGATTCGCATTGATAAATGGCTGTGGACAGCGCGTTTTTTTAAAACGCGCTCACTTGCAGCGGATGCGGTATCTGGTGGGAAAATTCATTGCAATAAACAGCGCGTGAAACCGAGTAAAGAAATCAAAATTGGAGCAAATTTATCTATTCATAAGGAAGGTTATGAATGGGATATTACCGTCACAGGTATCGCAAAACAACGTGTTAGCGCTAAAGAAGTAATGACGCTTTATGAAGAAAGCAGTGAAAGTGCCGTGAAACGGCATAATCAAATAAATCTAAAACGCGAAGAACGGCAACTTTTGGGTATTGTAAAACCTGAAAATAAACCCAATAAAAAAGACAGGCGACTCATTCATTATTTTAAACGCATAGAATAATCGTTTTTATAAACATGTTGGTGGTTTAGGTAAACCCGATAATTTACAAGTCAATTTCAAAGGCGATTGTGGAAATAATGTTTGTAAATAACGGCTATTTCCTTTTTCATCACCAAACTCGTTTGAAATAGCTTTGATAAAAACTCGCGTATTAGGTAAATATTGGTACTGCTCGTAATAGTTACGCATGAAATACAAAATATCCCAATGTTCTTGAGTTAATTCAATAGACTCAGCATTTGCAAGTTGACAAGCGACCGTTTCAGACCAATCACGAAAATTGATTAAAAATCCCTCTTTTGTTAACGCTAATTCCATGTACAAATAGGTGTTTGATTGATTGTCATGTGTACTAATTCGGTATAGTTGATACAGATAATACCTTTAATTAGATTTTCTTTTTTTATCCCTCGACAAGCTAAATCTTCATTTAAAACATAACATGGCGTTAAACACATTAAATCGATTAGCGTGGTTTCAAAAAGAGATTTTTCGAATAAAGATGCTACAGCGTTATCAAAAAAAACAACAACTGAATCGGGACTCTGTAAACGACGAAGTAATGAAACATCTGATAAATTAAATACAAGATGGAGCATATTAATGTATATCCGTCAGTTTTAGTCCTGTAATGCCTAAAATAACAAAAGAAATCGAAATTAAACGCAAAATATCGACCGATTCTTTAAACAAGACAATTCCTAAAACAGCCACCCCTACAGCGCCAATCCCTGTCCAAACAGCATAAGCCGTTCCAAGGGGCAATGTTTTAATTGCGAGCATAAGTAAGTAAAAACTAGACCCACCAGTAATCGCCGTTGCAATACTTGGCAATAATTTTGTAAATCCTTGGTTATACTTTAAACTCAAAGCAAAGAGAATTTCCATACATCCAGCGGCAAGTAACAATAGCCAATCCATGAATTTTCCTCCAAAAAGCCAAAAAAAAAGCCCAATGGTAATTGGGCTTTAAGAGATAAAGAGCTTGGCGATTCCCTACTTTCGCATGGCAAAGTGCCACACTATCATTGGCGCTAAGCGGTTTCACTTCCG
>OMIH01000154.1 GCA_900299045.1 Methylococcaceae bacterium | reverse complement strand
GGTTCAGATTGTTGAAAAAACAGTGGAAGTACCTGTTGACCGAATTGTTGAAGTAGAAAAAATCGTTGAGAAAATTGTTCAAGCGCCAGCACCAGCGCCTATTGTGTTAAAAGAATCTAGTCCAGACGCTGCGTTACAATTGCTCTATTTGTTGCAAAACGATGCCCGTTTTATTGACTTTATTAAAGAAGATATGACCGAGCATAGTGATGAGGATGTCGGAATGGTGGCGCGTGTGATTCATGAAGGCTGCAACAAAGTGCTTGATGAACATTTCAGCTTTGCATCTATTTGTAGAGAAAATGAAGGTGACAGCATTGTATTAACAGAAGGCTATGACGCGGCTAAAGTGCGTGTGACAGGTCATATTGTAGGAAATCCTCCGTTTACAGGTACGGTAATTCATAAAGGCTGGCAAATTACAGATGTTCGCTTACCCAACACAGTACAGGGTTATAACGCAAATATCATTGCGCCTGCTGAGGTTGAATTATGAGTTTTTTTGAGCAAATGAAAAAAAAGGCGGTGGAAACATCGCCAAAGAAAGAAGACGTAAGTTCCACAGAGCCTATTAAACAGTCTGGCGTTGAACCTGTCGCCTCAAAAAAAGAAGAGATGGTATCTGACGCACCGTCAGTGAAATCAGATACTGTTGAGTTACCTAAACAGCCTACTGTCACCAACTCAATAACGCCTTCGTTGTCCACAAGCGCGATTGATAATGCAGAAGGTAAAAAATTTGTTGTTGGCATTGATTTAGGGACAACGCACTGCGTTCTTTCTTATGCCGATATTACAGAGGGGGGCGATGATTTTACGCAACAAGTGATGGGTATATCACAATTAACCTCCCCGAGTGTTATTGAAGATAAATTACAATTACCTTCATTTTTATACCAAGCGCATAGTGCAGAATTACCCGAAAACGCGATTGTGTTGCCATGGAATGCAAAGCCAGAGCATATCGTAGGCGAAATTGCGCGAAACTTGGGTAGTAAAACGCCTATTCGTTTAGTGTCGAGTGCAAAAAGTTGGTTGTGTCATGCTGGGGTGGATTGTAAATCCCCCATTTTACCGCCTGATGCCCCTGATGATGTTGCGCGTATATCGCCTTTTCAAACGACACAAGCTTATTTAGAGCACATGAGTGCGGCGTGGCTACGTTTACATCCTAACGCACCGTTAAGTAAGCAAGATTTAGTCATTACTGTACCCGCATCGTTTGATCCTGCGGCACGAGAACTCACCGTTGAGGCAGCACGTTCAGTTGGCTTAGAGCAAGCGATTTTACTTGAAGAGCCACAAGCCGCGCTTTATAGCTGGATTGATCAAACGCATGGAGAATGGCGCAAGCAAGCCAAAACGGGTGATATTATCCTCGTGATTGACGTGGGTGGCGGCACAACGGATTTATCGTTAATTGCCGTTACTGAAAAAGAGGGTGTACTTGATTTAACGCGGATTGCGGTGGGAAATCATATTTTGCTAGGTGGCGATAATATGGATTTGGCATTAGCTTACACCGTGAAAGCGAAAATTGAAAAAGAAAGTAAACGTTTAGAGCCTTGGCAAGTACAGGCATTAACCCATGGATGCCGTGATGCCAAAGAGAAATTATTCTCTAGTTCTGTGACCAGTGTACCTATTGTTGTTCCTAGTCGTGGTTCATCACTCATTGATGGCGTTTTGCGTAGTGAATTAACAAGCGATGAGGTTAATCGCGTGTTAATTGATGGTTTTTTGCCTAAAGTAGCGGTCAGTGAGCGCCCTGTTTCGCAAACGCGAACCGGTTTGCGTACAACGGGGTTGCCTTATGCTCAAGACGCTGGTATTACGCGTCATCTTGCCGCATTTTTAACGAAACAGCAAAATGCAGCGGATGAATTTGAAGCCATTACGCTACCAGATAATGCGACATTTTTACATCCAACAGCCGTTCTCTTTAATGGTGGCGTGTTCAAAGCGCAAGCACTCACTGAGCGCTTGATGGAGGTGCTCAATGCGTGGTTACGCGCTGAAAATGCGCCAGAAGCCCGTTTACTGTCAGGGGTCGATTTAGACTTGGCTGTTGCACGTGGCGCGGCTTATTACGGTTTTGTGCGTAAAGGTAAAGGCGTTCGCATTAAAGGAGGGACTGCCGCTGCGTATTACGTTGGCATTGAAAGTGCGATGCCTGCCGTTCCTGGAATGCCGCCTGAAATTCAAGCGTTATGTATTGCGCCTTTTGGCATGGAAGAAGGCTCTCAAGTGGAATTACCCGATGAAGAGTTTGGCTTAGTCATTGGTGAGCAAGTACGTTTTAAATTTTTTGCATCGACAACGCGAAGAGAAGATGTTGTTGGTACACGCCTAGATTATTGGCAAGACGATGAATTATCTGAACTCAATGAAATTGAAATAACACTTGATACAGAAGGTCGTCGCGCGGGTGAAATTATTCCGGTGCATTTAGGGTCAGCGGTTACGGAAGTGGGTACATTGGAACTGCAAGCCATGTCAAACGTTGATAAGGGTCGCTGGAAAATTGAATTTGACGTGCGAAATTAATGAAAAAGTAGGTGAAAAATCGTCGTATTTTTCACCTTTTCTGTGCAATCTTTACGCATTTGAAAAATGACTGAATATATAATTCGAAATAATACGGATCAAGACGAAGAGGACTACGAATATGATGACGAAGGTAATATCGTCTATTACGCAGTACGTCCCAATAAAACGCAAATTAAAAAAGAAATAGCGATATTACTCGCATTAGGAGAAGAAATTGCGACGTTGCCGTCTACGCAAATTACCGCTTTAGCGCTGCCTGAAAAGCTGGATAATGCCATTCGTGAAATTGTCAAAATGCCGCATAAAT
>OMIH01000153.1 GCA_900299045.1 Methylococcaceae bacterium | reverse complement strand
GGTTCGAATCCCCTAGGGGACGCCAAGTTGGGTGGCACTTGCAGGGCAACCTGGAACGCCACCACCGCTGCGGAGCGGTAGTTCAGTTGGTTAGAATACCGGCCTGTCACGCCGGGGGTCGCGGGTTCGAGCCCCGTCCGCTCCGCCAAATATTCGAAAAAGCCGAACTTGTATAGTTCGGCTTTTTTATTTTCAGCTCTGCGCTAAATATTCTCTTCTTGCCTCTTATTGCACTGCGTGCATAAAACAACATTCACACAAACTTAACTCTCAAGGTGATTTCTATGGCTGTTGGACAACCCCACTTCCCTTTTATGCCCCCTATTTCTGGCGTGCAATTAGGCACAAGTTGCGCAGGCATTAAACAAACGGTGCGAGAAGATTTACTTATTTTCGAGGCATCTGAAAATGCAACGTGCGCTGCTGTCTTTACCCAAAATGCGTTTTGCGCAGCGCCTGTCATTGTGGCGAAAAATCATCTTCCTCACTCTCCACGCTGGCTAATTATCAATTCAGGCAATGCGAACGCGGGAACCGGGGAACAAGGCATGCGAGATGCTATGCAAACCTGCCAAGATTTAGCCAATATGACCGGCGGCAATATGGCACAGGTATTACCGTTTTCAACTGGCGTGATTGGTCAAGCACTTCCCATTGATAAAATCACCAGCGCTCTGCCAAGCACGCTAATGAACCTCGCTGAAGATAATTGGCAAAAAGCAGCACTTGCAATCATGACCACCGATACCTTTCCAAAAGGTGTTTCAAAAATCATCGAGCTAAACGGGCATAAAATTACCATTAACGGTATTTCCAAAGGGGCGGGGATGATTCAGCCTAACATGGCTACCATGCTTGGATTTATCGCCACAGATGCAACGATTCATCACGATTTATTGCAAAGTTGTTTAACTGATGCAGCCGAACTGTCATTTAATCGCATTACCGTTGATGGCGATACATCAACCAATGACGCTTGCGTCATTCTTGCCAGTGGTGCAACACAGGCACCCGAAATCTTAGAGGATACGCAAGAATACACGATTTTTTACGAAGCCATTTTAGCGGTATGCAAAGAACTCTCTGAATTGATTATTCGAGATGGCGAGGGGGCAACGAAATTGATTCGTATTGAAGTGAGTGAAGCGGCAACTATTCAAGAAGCCGTGCAGGTCGCTAAAACGATCGCGCATTCTCCACTTGTGAAAACGGCTTTTTTTGCCAGCGACCCCAATTGGGGACGAATTCTCGCCGCAGTTGGGCGAGCGGGCGTGGTGAATATGCACTTAGAGGCAATTCAAATTTATCTCGATGACGTGTGTATTGTTCGTGAAGGAGGTCGCGCTTTAGATTACACTGAAGAAGCGGGACAAGCGGTTATGGATCAAACAGAAATTACCATTCGCGTTAAACTCGGGCGTGGTGACATCACCCAAACCGTGTTAACTTGTGACTTTTCTTATGATTATGTCAAGATTAATGCCGAATATCGCACATAATCTACCGCCATTTAATCACACAAAAGCCGCACAGCCATTTTCTCAGTGCGGCTTTTTTTATTCAGCACAACTTAAAACGGAATATCATCATCGTAAGGCGCATTAAAACTATCTGCTGGTTTATTGGCAACAGGCTGTGGTGAGTAGTGTTGAGCAGGTTGTGGTGCATGTTGATTTTGATACGACTGTGGCGCGTAATTTGATACAGGCGCGGGGGCATTATATTGCCCAGACTGCATGGGCGCTGGCGCAGATGATTCATTGCGTTTGCCTACCAAATCTAAAATCGTCGCATTCAGTTCTAAGCTGCTTTTAGTAGTTCCATCATTGGCTTTGTACTCACTCATTGTCAACTCGCCAGATACGAATACTTGCTGTCCTTTTTTCAAATACTCTTTCAAATTCCCTTCAGCACGTTTACCCCAAACAACAACGCGCAACCAAACCGTTTGCTGACGATCACCAAAACCGACATTATTAGCAACCGATACATTTAAAACCGCTTGCCCAGAAGGCAAATAACGTACTTCAGCATCGCGCCCTATCGTTCCTGTACACGAAAAAACATTACTCATTTTTATCCTCTTGATGGTTTGTAGCTAACTATTAAACTATGCAGCGCATAAAAAATAAAGCCGCACTTTTGTGTAAAAGCGATTTTTTCTTAACCAGTAACCTAACTGACATAAAGTTCAGCGCCTCCCATTCTCACCAAGGTAAACGTGCTTTTTCCACGATTATCATCTGCCTTCCAAAATGTGTTTGCAATTTGAACTTCTGTGCCAATAAAAACACCACGATCAATCACTACACGGGCATTATCAACGGCAGCAAAACTGTCCATCAATTCCTGTAATTCTTCTTTAGATAATTTAATATCCATTGTCAATTTACTCATTGTACGGTGCAATTTTGCGATGGTTTGCTCATTACTTTTTTCAGGATGCTCGTCTAAAAAGCTCAGAATCTTTTTAATATCATTTTGCTCGGATTGTTTTGCAATTAACGCGTTTTTCATTTCAGTAACGCGCTTTTGAATATAGGGATTCAAACCGACTTGAAGATGTGTTTTAATGCCAGATATCGAACCGACAATGACCGCTTTAATCTGCACTAAGGCAGACGCACTGCCGCCCATAATTGATGATTTTTTGCTACCATTTTTGCCGCCTGCAAAAATTTTATTGCCAGCCATCAATTGTGAGTTCATCGCGTATTTTGAAATAACAATATCCGTACCCGCCTCAACATGGAAATTTTCCGTAAAACCAATCACGACAGAACCACGCGCCACAATTTTTCCCGTATTTTTTGCTTTTTCTTCTTCTGTTTGGTCTTGAGAGCCTTGCGCACCATTTTTGATATTGATATCAGCATTCGAAAATAACTCGCTCGTGCCAGTTACACCGCCTTTGATATTTAAACTGCCCATTGATTTGACGCTGGCATTGATAACGCTGCCATCAATAACTACATCCTCAAGGGCATAAACATTCATCCCCTCCGTCACGTCACCCTTAATCACCACCGCGCCATCAAAACGAATATTACCGGTTGAAAAATCAACTTTTTTGAGTGTTAAAATAGGCGAAACGGTCATACCATTTGGCACTGCGACGGGTTGCCCTGTCACCGAAGACAATAATTGATTTTCATCGTTGGGATTGATGTACACGCCAGTCATATCTTTTGAGAAAGGCGTATCCGCTCCCACTTTTGGCAAAATAACTTCACCAAAAATATTACACCCTTTTTTTCCTTCAATGGGCGGTGTACGCTGCATGACCACCGCATCTTTATGAACAATCGGAATATCGCCTAATTCACGATAATCCGCCATGCCATTTTCATCAATTTTGGGTTTACGATCATGAATTGCATTAGGCATCATGGTTTGAAATTGCGCATCAATGCCATCAACGGGCGGCAATCCTTCTGCAATAATGACATCTGTACATGTGCCTTTTACCAGTAATGCGTCGAGTTTTTCTGTTGAAACAATGCCCCACGTAATTTCTTTTTCTTGAATCGCTTTTTGAATTGCCTCTAATGTCAACGCTTTGCCTCCAAAATTAGCGGTCAGCGTCATTCGCGCTCTTAACTTATCGTCAGACACCGCAATTTCACATTTTGCATCGCGTTGCTCACCAATTTCACATTCAAACGCTTCAGCGGTTGCATTATTATAGTGAGAAAGTAACTCACCTAGTCCGAATTCACTGATAAATAAATGCGAAAATCCGTGCTTTTCTAGGCGTCTATTGATTATTTCAACAGTTAAATTGTCTAATTTATCGTCACTTGGCGTAAAAACAGCAAGCAGTTTTCGCCCACTTTTGCTTAGTTTAAATTCTAGGCCATTTTCAATTGCATTGTCGTTCATAGTCGTCGTCTTTTTTGATGGTTACATTCATGACTGAATTTACCGTGATAGAGAGAGAGCATGCCATTTTGAATGGGGGCACATTTATTGTAAATCAAGGTCAATATTGACTTAACCATGATGAAAATTATTCATCATTTCCCATAAAGCCTTTCATTTTTAAATCTTCTGTGAGGATATGTTTCATCAGCCACCCCTTGGCAAAAAAAGCACTATGCTCACGTAATTTGTCAATATCCTCAGCGAGCAACTCCGCTTTTTTCAAAATACGGTGAATATCTATGCGAATACGCGTAATTTCCATTTCAAGCTCATCATGACCGCGTTTATTTTCATCTCGAAAAGCAAAGAGGTTTTGCAGTTGCAACGCTTCTTCATGACGAAAATGTTCTAGTGAATACGCATAGAGTTGATCAATAAAAAATAATAATGGCTCTTTATCCTCATGGATGACGCAACGCCAACTCAAGACCATTAATTGTTGTCAATAGCAATTTATGCTCTGCATCAATTGCCATATTATTCACACTAAAGCGTTTATCCCATTTAATTGTCATTTTCTTCCTTTACATTTTAAAGTACCGCCTGCGGATAAGAACCCAAGCTTTTTAACATAGATACTTTTGTCTTTAACGCCTCTAACGCGCGTGCTACGTTATCGTCCTCGCTATGACCGGCAATATCAATAAAAAAAACATAATCCCAAAGTCCCTGTTTTGACGGACGTGATTCAATACTGAGCATATCCACGCCCAACAAGGCAAAAGGCTCGAGCATCGCATGCAGTGCCCCTGATTTGTTTGGCGTTGACACCACTAAGGTTGTTTTATCGTGCCCTGTTGGTGTAGCAAGTTGCTTACCAATAATAATAAAACGGGTGGTATTACTGGTGTTATCTTCAATATTTGCCGCCAAAATAGGCAGGTCATAAATCTGCGCGGCAATACTTCCCGCAATTGCCGCTGCTGCTGGGTTATCTTTGACTAATTGCGCTGCTTGCGCATTACTGCTAACCGATGTTTGACGCACATGAGGCAAATGCGTTTCAAGCCATTCACGACATTGCGCTAAGGACTGCGCATGTGAATAAATTTCAGTAATGTCCTCAAACGCGCTAGCATGCGTTAATAAATTTTGCTGCACACGAATTTCAACCTCACCGCAAATTTGTAACGACGAGGTCAGCAAGCAATCAAGTGTGTAG
>OMIH01000152.1 GCA_900299045.1 Methylococcaceae bacterium | reverse complement strand
CACCCACACAAATTATTTTGATTGAGTTTTTAAAGAGCTTTTTCGCTGCGTCTCTGCAGCTCATTCCGAGTATTATACAGCCTATTTCTCTTCCGTCAATACTTTTTATTTTTTATTTTTCATTTCGCTTCAACTGTTGCGTCATTTGATATTTTATCAGCCGCTTTATCTGCAACTTTAATCAACCAACCTTCACGTTCGTAGCAACCTAAAACCGCCTTTGAAAACAAATCGATACGCACATATTTACCGGTTAATTCTGGCGGCAATTTTGCTGTCACTTTATGAAAGCTACTGTTACTTTCAACAGTAAAGACAGCGGGTTGATCCTTAAAAGTTAACCGAATCGTTTGCGGATCAGTCCAATCCGAGAGCTTAAATGTAAATTCCGATTCCGGTGCTACTTCAATATTTTCGGGTTCTTGGTAAATAGGCAAACTAAATTCGCGTACTTGCGGTTTTTTACACACTTCTTCAACTTCGCCAGCTGAATAGGCTTGCACCTGCGCACTAGTTAATAAAACTAAAGCGATACCCACTAATTTTACTGATTGTAATGTTTGCATAACACCTTCTCCAAAATGATAAATTATAATTCTTAGATTTTTTTAGAATTTTGACGCTATTTTAACTTAATTACTTTATTTACTTTACTGCTGGCAACTCTGATGCTGGTGCTGGTGTCGCTACTTCAACAGATTGTTCGGCTTTTTTCTTTGCCATTTGCTCTTGCTTATGACCTTCACCATATAGCGTACCTCCAATCATAAGACCTACGGTCGATATGACCAAAATAATAAAACGCGATGGCTGTTTTAGAAAGAATAAAGGCCATTGCGGTTTAAACATACCGAGCGCAAAGAAAATCGCGGTATATATAAGTACATGAAATGCAGCATCTATCATTTGCTTGTCGCTCCCTAAAAATTTTATTTGTTGAAAGTGCTATTATAAATTAACTTAGTCATTTATTTAATAACCTACTTAAAAACACAGGAACTTAATTATGCCCTCTTTTGACATTATTTCCGAATTTGATGCACATGAAGCCAAAAATGCGGTTGATCAAGCCAACAAAGAAGTGACCACACGCTTTGATTTTAAAGGAACCGACTCAAATTTTGAACTCAATGACACAACCATTGTGATGGTGTCTCAATCGACATTTCAATTACAACAAATGTTTAGCGTTCTATGCTCAAAACTAACCAAACGCGGCATTGATATCGCGTGCATGGACGTTGGTGATGCAAAAGGCAGCGGCAAATTGATGCGTCAAGAAGTTCAATTAAAACAAGGCATTGAATCCGTTTTAGCTAAAAAAATTGTCAAACTCATCAAAGACAACAAACTCAAAGTACAAACGGCTATCCAAGGTGACAAGCTCAGAGTAACAGGTAAAAATCGTGATGATCTTCAAGCCACTATTCAATTTTTACGCGCTGCCAATTTAGAACAGCCACTACAATTTGATAACTTTCGAGATTAATTGTTGCCAACTCCAATACATTAAAAGCAATACAAGCAACCACCCAGCGACAAGCCAGCCAATCACACCATCATAATGACTGACTAAAAAAGAATACGGTGTGGTTGAATGCACATTAAACATCGATTTACTCATTCGGATTTGCCACACCCAACCCGTGTGGCAACCCATACAAAGTGCTAAATTCATTTCCCCACGAAAGCGCAAAACACCTAAAAAAATACCTACCGCAAATAAAGCCGCAAATGCACTCAAATCCTGCATCGCAAACACATTATTGTAAGCCTGTGCAAGCAACGCAAAACTTCCCGTAAAACTCAATGTTTCTTCTGAAACAGGGGCTTTACTATCCAAAAAATGCAATCCAGCGTAATAAACAGAACTTATTAACACCGCCATAAATGCAGGCAAATATTTTTTTAAACTGCTGTACAGCAAGCCACGAAAAACAGATTCTTCAACTATACCAATCAACAAGGCTAAACCTAAAGCGATACCGATTTTTTTGGCTACCCATGCCACAGTCCATTCTTTTGTCAGATCAACAGAATGAACGCCCAGCATATACAGCGTAATAAATACCGGCAATAAAACGAGAAGACTTAAGCTAATCCCTTGAAAAAACTGCTTGAACATCACTTTAAATGAGGCGAATCCAAGCATGTCTTTCGTTAAATCCAAATAACATGAAATCGGAAAAATGCTCAATAATAATAAAATCTGTGAAAGCCGAATCATCAGCTTTCGCAACATGATAGGATCATTAAAACTTAACGCAATTAAATATCCCATCACACACGCACTACTGGTAATTAAACCTAACACGAGCAGAGGGATAAACATATAAAAAACAGTTAAACGCATTATCTAAAATCACCCCATAACATTTGTACCGTCGCCAGTACCGCAAGTGATGCGGTTTCAGTGCGTAAAACACGCGCTCCTAATTTAACTGGCGTGAATCCAGCTAATGTTGCCGCTTCACGCTCTGCACTTGAAAAACCGCCTTCAGGTCCCGTCAATAAAGTCACTTGGTTATTATCGGGCGTGAGTTGTGTTAGCGACATTTTCGCATACGGATCCAAAAAAATTCTTAATCCACTCTGCTGTGCTGCCACCCACGCTCCAAATGCCGACACGTCCGCAAAATCAGGTAAAACCGTTCGCCCACTTTGCTCGGAGGCGTGCTGTATAATTTTTTGCCAATGCTGCCAGCGTTGCGATTTCTTTTCATCTTTAAATTGCACAACACAGCGCTCTGTTATTAACGGGGTAATTGTTGTCGCCCCTAGCTCAACCGCTTTTTGCACCGAAAAATCCATGCGATCACCACGCGAAATCCCCAAGCCAATATGTATTTTCAAATTCGATTCAACGGAGCGATCAATAAATTCCAGCAATTCAACGCGTACATTTTTTCGACTCACTTCAATAACACGCCCTAAAAATTCGCCACCTTGACCATTAAATAAAATAAGTTGTGCGTCATTTTTTAAGCGTAAAACGCTACGGGCGTAGTGCGCGTTATTATCATCTAAACTGATTACGTTGTTGATTTGCAATGTATCTTGTGCGTAAAGCCTTGAAATTCGCATATTATTCTTCAAAAATAGCGTTATTCACATTGATAGCACCGTTAAAAACAGTTTTATCTTTAATCACACTAAAACGCGTGCCATTTAAATTTGCGCCTGTAAAGTTCGCATGATCAAATCGCGCAGAGGTTAAATCAGCGCCACTCAAATCCGCATTTGTCAAATTTGCATGACTCAAATCGACGCGTTTAAGTAAGCCTTTATTCAAATTTGCATTCGTCAAATTTGCATACGATAAATTAGCACTATT
>OMIH01000151.1 GCA_900299045.1 Methylococcaceae bacterium | reverse complement strand
TGTTTGAAAATTAAACACCGGCTCAACCATTTTGCCTTGCGGGCGAAACTACTTATTCGCGCAACTCAAATGGCTTACGCTCAATTGTGTAAACTTCAGACTGCGTAACATCAGTTAATAAAAGATAAAAATAAAGCGCGTTTACTTTCATAAACGCGCTTTTGTAATCTTTTTTGAATTTTTTAATGACAGCTAGTCAGAATTTGATGAATTCATATTTATTTCAAGATTCGTGTTTGAATAACTTGGCGTGTTATGGGTTGATTCATCTGGTGCATGAAAATAATGTGGCGACTCGCTATGTGTTTTATTTTCTATATGCGATGTGTTGTGCTGGTAATTATCATTTGTCGAGATTACGTCGACGGTTACTAAATCGTTATGTTCATGTTGCCCAATGTGCACAATGTCACTTTCTTTTGCGAGATCATGTTCTGGTTTTTTATAATTGGGATTGCGTGGTCTACGACGGTTTGGCCCGCGCCGTAAATTACTGCGATTTCCATTTTTACGTGGTGCTGGTACTTCTAAAGCCTCTACAGAAATAACAGGTTCAAGTATTTCAGATACCTCATGCAAGACAGGGGCATCAAATGTATGTTCAATAACATTGGTTTGTTCACTCTCAACAAAGAGCGTTATCGTATCATCATGAGAGCTAGTATTTTCACTATCTGCCGCTGTACTACTTGCACTGTTTTCTTTTCTTGCGCGTTGATTACGTTGATTTTTATTGCGACGATTATTGCGACTTTTGGTTGTTGAACCGGCTTTTTTAACGACAGCCTCGCCATTATTTTCAGTTTCTTCGGTGTCTTGAATCTGTGATTCGATAATACTGGACTTATCCATAATGGTTTGCGCAGCATTGGCTGTTAATAACGGTTTGGCTAATCGGTGCCAAAAACGTTTAATTAACGCCGCTGCCTCATTTTTATTGTGCATAGGTGCAGGCGAATCGTGCAAAAATTCAGTAATAGCCGCCTTCACGGGGGGGGTGTGCTGTTTCACTTGTTGAGCAAATTCTGGCACGCTAATCGTCTGGGCTTTAATAAGCGAATAACTACTTTTCTCTTCTTGAAAATCACGTTCTTTAATGCGTTCAATTTCATAAGCAGGTGTTTCTAAATGCCTACAAGGTAAAACAACAATAGCGACTTTTAACCGGTTTTCAATACGTTCAATAGCGCTACGTTTTTCGTTTAATAAAAATGCAGCACATTCAATTGATAAATGCGCAATAATTTTCTCTGCGCCTTTTTTCATGGCTTCTTCTTCAATGATACGTAGTACCGAGAGTGCAACAGATTCAACATTTCGAATTGTGCCTTGACCTTTACAGCGAGGGCAAGTCAGTTGAGTTGAGTCGCCAAGGGAAGGGCGCATACGTTGACGTGACATTTCAAGTAAGCCAAAACGTGAAATGCGTCCTGTTTGAATACGCGCACGATCTATTTTAATGGCTTCACGCAATTGATTCTCAACCATACGCTGATGTTTGATTGATGACATATCAATAAAATCAATAACAAATAAACCACCTAAATCACGCAACCGTAATTGACGGGCAATCTCATCTGTAGCTTCTAAATTTGTCGTTAATGCCGTTTCTTCAATATCACTGCCTTTTGTGGCGCGTGCGGAATTAATGTCAATTGAGGTAAGTGCCTCTGTGTGATCAATCACAATGGAGCCGCCTGAGGGCAGTGACACTTCACGGTTATACGCGACTTCAATTTGTGATTCGATATGGTAGCGATTAAAAAGGGGAACGGGGTCTTTGTATAAACGAATTTTGGATAAAAAATCGGGAATGACCTGCTTTAAAAAGCTTTTTACTAATTGAAACGCTTCTGGATCATCAATAAGGATTTCGTCTATGTTGGTGCGTAGATGATCGCGTAATGCGCGAATGATGACGTTACTTTCTTGAAAAACTAAAAAGGGGGCAGCTTGCTGAGTTGAAGAGCGATCAATCGCATCCCAAAGTTGCAACAAATAATTTAGATCCCATTGTAATTCTTCGACATTTTTACCGCAACCCGCAGTTCTGACAATTAATCCCATATTTTCAGGGATTTCAAGCGCTGCCATTGCCTCACGCAGTTCGTTACGCGTTTCACCTTCAATACGCCGTGAAATACCGCCAGCTTTAGGATTATTTGGCATTAAAACCAAATATGTGCCAGCGAGGCTAATGTATGTTGTTAACGCTGCGCCTTTATTTCCTCGTTCTTCTTTTTCAATTTGAACGATAACTTCTTGACCTACGCGAATTAAATCTTTCACAGATTGACGACGTGGTTTAGCTTCACCTACCGCTTCTGTGTTTTGTGTTGGTGTTACGTGGCGACGATAAAGTGGTGCAATTTCTTTAAACGGCAAAAAACCATGTTTTTCAGCACCATAATTGACAAAAGCCGCTTCTAAGCTCGCTTCCACATGGGTGATAATTCCTTTGTAAATGTTTGATTTTTTCTGTTCTTTTGAGGGAATTTCAATGTCAAAATCGTAGAGTTTATAACCATCAACTAATGCGACACGCAATTCTTCTGATTGCGAGGCATTGATTAGCATTCTTTTCATGCAATATATCCTGTAATGTGACTCGCGCTGCATTTCATTTGCGTTGTAACAGGAAAACTCAAACCATAAAGCGATTTTTATCTAGGCGGCTTTTATTGTGTAGCTCTCGTTATAAATCGATTAGGGAACGAGGCGTTATGCGGGCAGATAAATTCTTTAAGAGAGTTAACCTAAGCGAAAGGTCAGCGCAAGTAGTTGAAAATCGTTCGTCTTGGGTCGAACGAAAAACCCGAAATTCGTAATGAGCTTTAGAGCGTCTCAAAATCGCTATTTTAATCTCACCAAAAAAGAGCTGTTGTGTTTTAATTGATGGTGGTTTCTTATTGAAGAATGACTAAAACGTTTCCACTATAACAATCTTATGGTTTGACTTCAATTTGAAGTTAAATTGTCTGCAAGATAAATTATCGTCCTTTACGCCAGTTGCCGTTAGAATGATCTATAATTTGGGGAGTACACTGATTTTTAACTATTTTGATAATCAAAAGAAAATAAATCGTTTTATTTTCTTAATTTACTGTTTTGTAAGTATTTTTATTTTTATTGAATCGCTTTTTGTGTAAAAATAACAGCCATTCTTCATGTAAAAACGCATTATATAAGGCTTATCATTTTTGGCTTTTTGACTGCATTAAGTAGCGCTAAAGCCATCTTAGAAGAGATTATTGTAGGCTGTAAATCAAAACGTAAGGTATTGAGTGCTGTATTCACTATGTGAATATTGAAGGAGAAATGATGTTCATTTTTTTAGCATATTACGTTTGCCCTAAATTCACAGACAAAGGTTATTTCAACATATTTTTCAATGTTTTCACGAAAAGTGATAAATAGCTTGTCAGATTGTCAATTTTTAAACACTATTCAATTTAATGAATCAAAAGCAAGAGCCAAGTACACTGTTACCCACAAAAGTGGTACAAGTAGAAATTACCGAGGAAAATCATGATCAAAGACTCGATAATTTTTTGATTACCCGTTTAAAAGGGGTTCCTAAAAGTCGAATTTATCGCATTGTACGAAAAGGGGAAGTACGCGTGAACAAAGGGCGCGTTGACGTTAGCTATCGCCTTGAAACTGGCGATATTGTGCGCATTCCGCCTATTCGTCTTGCAGAGCGTAGTGAAGACGTTTTTGTGCCAAATAATTTAAAAGAAGCGCTTGAGTACAGTGTGCTATATGAGGATGACGGTTTTTTGATTGTAAACAAACCCGCTGGCTTTGCTGTGCATGGCGGCAGTGGTGTGAGCTCAGGTATTATTGAAGGTCTGCGTTTAATCCGTCCTGATGCGCATTTTTTAGAATTAGTGCATCGCTTAGACAAAGATACGTCGGGGTGCTTGGTCATAGCTAAAAAGCGTAGCGCATTGCGTGCGTTCCATGCTATTTTTCGAGATAATCAAATTCAGAAAACCTATGTTGCACTGCTTTCTGGGCAATGGAAAAAACAAAAAGTAGTCGTGAATGCACCGCTACTTAAAAATACGGTAAAAAGTGGTGAGCGCATGGTGATGGTCAGTTCGGCAGGTAAAGAGGCGCTCACAACCTTCACACGTTTAACCTGTTTTGAACAAGCAACACTTGTTGAAGCCGCCCCTAAAACAGGGCGTACACATCAAATTCGTGTTCATGCGCTTCATTTAGGGCATCCTATTATTGGTGATGAGCGTTATGGACGTGATGATATGAATTTATTATTTAAACAAAAAGGCTATAAGCGTATGTTTTTACATGCAAAAACATTACATTTCTTACATCCCACAACGGGACTTGTAATGAACATTAACGCACCATTGCCACCACACCTTGAGATGTTATTAAAAAATGAAAAACCGCTTTGATTTAATTATTTTTGATTGGGATGGAACATTAATTGATTCTATCGATTGGATTGCACGTTGCCTGCAACATGCCGCAAATGATACGCGCCATCCTACACCAGACTATCAGTCTGCAAAAGACGTTATAGGCTTAAGTATTGAAAAAGCGATTGCTGCGTTATTTCCAGAGGCAAATGAAGATGAAATTCACGGCTTAGTTGAGCGTTATGAAAAAGCGTATTTCTCAAAAAAAATTAGCCGTGAAGATTTATTTGCCGGTGTTTACGATATGCTTAACGCATTGAAACAAAATGGTTATCAATTAGCTGTTGCAACGGGAAAAACCCGTGAGGGATTAGATGAAGCGCTTAGTGCTACGGGGACAGTGGATTTATTTTCAATCACTCGTTGCGCAGATGAAACGCAATCAAAACCGCATCCTAAGATGCTAGAAGAAATTATGACGGTTTTAGATGTATCACCTGAGCGCGTATTGATGGTGGGGGATTCTACGCATGATTTGCAAATGGCACTTAATGCGGGTATTGCTTCCGTTGGTGTAGCGAGTGGTTCACATGATATAGATCAACTTCTCCATTATAAGCCACTGCATTGTTTATCAAATCCAGCGGAATTACGGTGGCATTTTATCAATGAATAACTCCCAATATGTCCAATCACTAGATAGTTCCCACTGTGGATTTGCAATGACTTGCGTTTGCAGTGGCAGAGGTAGTTTATCTTCTTCAAACAGAATTCTAATAGCAATAGCGTAATCGTGATTGGGTGAGATATTTTTCATATTGGTTAACGGTAAACCACGAATAATTGCCATACTATCTAATGCTGCCGATAGCGTTGAAAAATTATGGAATTCGCTTGTATTTTCGTTTTTTACACGATACATATTAAGTAGGGCGTGGTATTGCAATTGGTAGCGAAGCGAATATTTTAATGTCACTTTGTCCCACCAAAAATGACGCACTTCATTTAAGCGTATTTTTACTTGCCAAAAAAGGGGCACACCGTTGTGGAGTGCCTCTTTAGCTTGAGGACTGAGGTGATATTCTAAATCTGCCGCTAAAAAATAGTCACCATGTTGACGACTCATTTCAGCGTGTTTCACCTCTGCAGAAAAATCGTTTGCATACGCGATGTTCAACGAAAGTGACAACGAGAGAGCCAAAATGTAACACTGCATTACAATTCAAAATACTTCACTGTATTCGCAAGACTTTGCGCTTGATCTTCTAATGTTTCAGCCGCTGCGGCTGCTTCTTCCACTAATGCGGCATTTTGTTGTGTTACATCGTCCATTTGACCAATGGCGCTGTTGATTTGCTCAATTCCCATGGTTTGCTCGGTTGATGCCGAGCTAATTTCTGACATAATGGTGGTGACATTTTCAATCGCTTGTACGATTTCCTCCATCGTTTTACCTGCTTTCGCAACCAGTTGCGTTCCGTCTTCGACTTTCTCCACAGAGTCGCCAATTAGGTTTTTAATTTCACCCGCAGCGGCGGCAGCGCGTTGTGCAAGATTGCGAACTTCACTTGCAACTACTGCAAAACCTCGACCTTGTTCACCTG
>OMIH01000150.1 GCA_900299045.1 Methylococcaceae bacterium | reverse complement strand
TTACCGTAATAGTGTAGATGGTGGGGCAAATGGCAAGTGCTTGAAAAGATTGAGAATTAGAAAATTCGCTTATTCCCACTCGATAGTTGCAGGTGGTTTACCCGAAATATCATAGGTAACACGAGAAATCCCCGACACTTCGTTGATAATTCGACGTGAAATCAAATCTAAAAAATCATAAGGTAAATGCGCCCAGCGAGCTGTCATAAAATCAATCGTTTCTACTGCACGAATGGCAATCACATAATCATAGCGACGACCATCGCCCATGACACCTACCGATTTAACGGGTAAAAATACGGCAAAAGCTTGGCTGACTTTGTCATATAAATCATGACGATAAAGTTCTTCAATAAAAATTGCATCTGCTTGTCGCAGTAAATCAGCAAATTCTTTTTTAACCTCACCTAAAATGCGTACACCCAGTCCAGGACCGGGGAAGGGGTGGCGATATACCATATCAGCCGGTAAACCGAGTTCAACGCCTAATTTACGAACTTCATCTTTGAACAATTCGCGCAACGGTTCTACCAACTTTAACGCCATATTTTCAGGCAACCCCCCAACGTTGTGGTGCGATTTAATCAAATGTGCTTTACCACTTTTCGCACCCGCAGATTCAATCACATCGGGATAAATCGTCCCTTGAGCCAGCCATTTTGCATTGGTTAATTTAGCCGCTTGTTCATCAAAAATTTCAATGAACAAATTACCAATAATTTTACGTTTCTTTTCTGGATCATTTACGCCCGCTAAGGCTTCCAAATAACGCGCCTCTGCATCAACACGAATGACTTTGACACCTAAATGCTGTGCAAAAATAGCCATCACTTGATCGCCTTCGTTCAAACGTAAAAGTCCTGTGTCGACAAAAACGCAAGTGAGTTGAGAGCCAATAGCTTTGTGCAATAAAGCCGCGACAACAGATGAATCAACACCACCAGACAGCCCTAAAATCACTTCATCATTGCCGACCTTTTCGCGTACAGATTTAATGGTATCGTCGATAATATTATTTGCATTCCAAAGCGCTGCGCAGCCACAAATATCCAGTACAAAGCGTGACAGAATGCGACCACCTTGTTTTGTGTGCGTGACCTCAGGGTGGAACTGTAGCGCATAAAACTGTTTATCTTCATTCGCCATGCCTGCAATAGGCGCACCTTCTGAACTAGCGATTAATTTGAAACCTTCAGGTAAACTAACAACACGATCTCCGTGTGACATCCACACATCAAGCAAACCAAATCCTTCAGCCGATAAATGATCTTCAATGCCATTTAGTAGCGTTGAATGACCGCGTGCACGAATTTGTGCGTACCCAAATTCACGATGATTTGACGTTTCAACAGTGCCGCCAAGTTGCTGTGTCATCGTTTGCATGCCGTAGCAAATGCCTAGAACGGGAACCCCAAATTCAAACACAATTTGTGGGGCACGCGGCGTATTCCCTTCAGTAACACTTTCAGGACCGCCTGATAAGATAATACCTTTAGGGGAAAAATGTGTGATATCGTCCGCACTGCATTCGCAAGAATAAATTTCACAATACACGCCAATTTCACGAATGCGTCGTGCAATAAGTTGCGTATATTGCGAACCAAAATCTAAAATTAAAATTTTATCTGAATGAATATTTGTCATAAAAAAGCAGTAGAGTTAAATGAAAAGGTGAGTGACCAATGTGTTTTTATTACGAATCATCAACCTCATTTGCCAAGGCAATCAACTTTTTTTTCAGTGGTTCTAATGTGTCGTTATTTACCGCACGCACTGTTGCATGAGCAACTTTTCGCCCTTTACGAGAGGCTTTTCCGTAGAGATGCAGATGCGTATTCTCAATGGCTAACACACGTTCATTTTCCGGCTTACCGCCAATAAAATTAACCATGGCAGTTTTTCCGACAGCGGCAGTTGAGCCTAGCGGTAAATCTAAAATGGCGCGTAGATGATTTTCAAATTGTGACGTTTCAGCGCCTTCAATCGTCCAGTGTCCTGAATTATGAACGCGTGGAGCAAATTCGTTTGCGATCAACTCCCCGTTTACCTCAAACAATTCCAGCGCAATTACGCCAACGTAATTTAATGCAGTAAGTAAATCGGTGACATAGGCTTCTGCTTTGGCTTGCAAAGGGTCATTTTCGCAGCTTTCAGATACGCGCAAAATGCCTTCTCGATGTACATTTTCAGACAGCGGATAAAATGCTAATTTGCCTGAAACGCTGCGAACGGCAACAATAGACACCTCGCGTGTAAAGGCGACAAATCCTTCCACAATGGCGGGCAAACCATCTAGTTTTTGCCATGACGAAGGCAAATCAGAGGCTGAACGCAGAACAGATTGTCCTTTGCCATCGTAGCCTTGAGTACGTGTTTTTAGAATGGCAGGATAACCAATACGCTGCATTGCTTGTTGCAAACTCGATAAACTGTCTACTGCTTGGTATGGCGCCGTTGGAATGCCTATATTATTTAGAAAGTCTTTTTCAACTAAACGGTCTTGCGCAACGGCTAACGCATTGGGCGCAGGATAAACAGTCGTGTGCGCGGCAAGAAAGTCAGCAACCGTAGCGGGTACGTTTTCAAATTCATACGTCACAACATCCGCACGTTTTGCCAATTCAGCGAGAAGGGTTTCATTGTGATAGTCACCGTGCAAATGATCACCTAATGTGGTTGCGCACGCCCCTACAGATGGATCTAAAAAAATAAAACGAATACCTAAGGGATAACCCGCTAATGCAATCATGCGAGCAAGTTGTCCTCCACCTAAAATCCCTACTTTCATGCTATATCTCCACGCGGATCCGAATTAGCTAATACCGTGTCGGTTTGTTCTTGTCTAAACTTTTCTAATGCTGGGCGATAGTGTGTATGTTTATTGCTGATAATGGCAGCCGCTAATAGTGCGGCGTTAATTGCGCCTGCTTTGCCAATCGCCAAGGTGCCAACTGGAATACCTGCGGGCATTTGTACAATCGATAAAAGTGAATCCATGCCATTTAACGCTTTTGATTGCACAGGGACGCCTAAAACTGGGACAGCGGTTTTAGCGGCTGTCATGCCCGGTAAATGTGCTGCACCGCCAGCACCGGCAATAATAACTTCAAGTCCTTTATGTTCTGCATTTTCTGCGTATGCAAATAATTTATCAGGTGTACGATGCGCTGATACCACATCTACCTCATGCGGAATACCTAATTTTTTCAGCGTATCTGCCGCAAATTGCATGGTTTCCCAATCAGATGTTGAGCCCATGATAATGCCCACAAGTGCGGTCATTTTGTCTCCTTTTTATCGCTAAAACCACCATTCGTTAATACGTCAATAAGAACGTCTACGTTGGCGTGTGAATCATTGAGTGCTCGAATATAGTGATAACCATTTCCACCTGCTTCGAGAAAAACGTGACGATTTTCCATTGCAATTTCTTCAAGTGTTTCAAGGCAATCTACGGCAAAACCGGGACAAATTACATCCACGCTTTTTACGCCATCTTTGGGAAGTTGTTCAAGCACCTCAACACAATAGGGTTTAAGCCATTCTGCTTTGCCAAAACGCGATTGAAAAACCAAGCGCCATTCGTGTTCTTTTAAGCCTAACTTATCTGCTAAGAGTTGCCCTGTTTTGTGGCATTGATGAAAATAAGGATCACCTTTTTTCGTTAGCATGGCAGGTAGACCATGAAATGACATCACCAGCACTTCATTCTTTGGACGCTCGCGCCATGCGGCTTGAACAGACTCCGCAAGTGCTGCAATGTATGCTGTATTTTGGTGATAGTCACTAATCAATCGAAAATTCGGTAAATGCCACCATGTATTAAATTCTTTTATCAGCGAATCATAAACGGAAGCCGTTGTGGTTGACGAATATTGAGGATAAAGTGGCAAAATAACGAAATCAGTCACCCCTTGTTCTTTGAAATGACGTAGCTGACTAGGTATCGATGGTTCACCATAACTCATGGCACATTCCACTAAAATTCCCTGAGGTTCTAATTTTTTTGACACATTCTCAGTTAACTGATGTGTTAAATACGTCAGCGGCGAACCTTTGTGTGAATCCCAAATTTTGGTATAGGCTTCTAATGATTTTTTAGGACGAAAAGGCAACACAAAACCGTGCAGAATCATCCACCAAATAGGGCGTGGGATGTTAACGACACGTTTATCCCACAAAAAGTCTTTCAAAAATTTTCGTACCGCTGGCACCGTTGGCGCAGCGGGTGAGCCAAGATTGACCAGTAACACACCGATTTTTTTATCTACCATTACATGTAATTCCAATGTTTTACTCTATTATCTATTGATTATCTGTTGATTATCTATTGATCAAATTTAAAAATTCAGAGCGCGTATTGATTTCTTTACGGAAAATACCTTTCATCGATGAGGTGGTCATCACAGAATTTTGTTTTTCAACGCCACGCATCATCATGCACAAATGCTTTGCTTCGATAACGACCGCTACTCCTCGCGCACCAGTTGCTTGCTCGATGGCATCGGCAATTTGTTTGGTTAAACGCTCTTGAATTTGTAGGCGTCGCGCATACATATCCACCACGCGAGCCACTTTAGATAAACCTAATACTTTGCCCTGTGGCAAATAACCTACATGACATTTACCAATAAACGGCAATAAATGATGCTCACAGAGTGAGTAAAGTTCAATATCTTTTACGATAACCATGTCTTCACTATCTGCCGTAAAAATAGCGCCATTTAATACTTCATCTAATGTTTTTTCATAACCGTGGGTTAAAAATTTAAAGGCTTTTGCCGCACGTTTGGGGGTATCAACAAGACCTTCACGGGTTAAATCTTCGCCTACGGCCTCGATAATTTGCGAAAAATTCGCTTCCATAATGATTAATCTCAAAGGGTAAAATAATTAAAAAATAGTCGAAAGTGTAGCACGCTACTTTGATTTGTCACGTTTTATGGCGCAGTGCGTTATGATAAAAACGTGACTAGGATAAAAATAGCCTGTGTTTAGTTGATTGTAAAACAGGGTATGATAAATTTTCTATGGCATAATAACTGCTGTTTCACTTCTTTTCCCATTACTTATAAAAATTAACGAGGATAATCATGAGTTTTTTCATTTCTGACGCTTTAGCTGAAGGTGGCGCAGCCGCTGCACAACAACCCGGTATCGAAGGTATGTTGTTTCCTTTGGGTATTTTGGCTTTTTTCTATATTTTGTTTTTACGTCCCCAAGCTAAACGCGCTAAAGAAAAAAAACAAATGGTAGAATCTTTAGTTAAAGGCACCGAAGTGGTCACTTCTGGCGGTATTTTAGGGAAAGTGGCTGATGTAGATGATAATTTTGTGAAAATTGAAATCAGTGACAATACGTTTATTCAAGTGCAACGTCACAGCATCGAAAGTATGATGCCTAAAGGTACCTATAAAGCGATGCACAAAAAAGCCATTCAATAAAAAATAAAGATGTCATTTTAGCGGAATAAACGCAATGCAAAACCATTTCTCTCTTTGGAAAAACATCAGTATTATTTTGGTGTTTGTGATTTCTATTATTTATTCGTTACCTAATTTGTATGGTGATGACCCGTCTGTTCAAGTGTCGCATATTGTCAATAAACTGACGCAAGCACAGGCAAGTGATATTCAAACAACGATTAACAATACAGGTACGCCACTTAAATCATTTGAATTTAAAGATGGTCGCGTACTTGCTCGTTTGACAAATACGGACGATCAAATGAAAATTGCGGATTTACTCCGCGATAAAATGGGCAATAATTACACCGTTGCGCTCAATCTTGCACCTACAACGCCGGCTTGGCTACAATCAATTGGTGCGCAAGCTATGTATTTAGGGCTTGATTTGCGTGGTGGTGTGCATTTTTTGCTTGAAGTAGATATAGATGCTGCCGTCAAGCAAGCAGAAGAACGCTATAACGATGATCTGCGTTTAGCGCTTCGTGAGGCCAAAATTCATTATCAAAATGTATCTAAAGATAACGGTTTTATTAAAGTGACTCTCAAAGACGCGAATGATAAAACGGAATTATTGGCACTATTAAGTAAAGACTTTCGCGGTTTAACCGTCACTGAACCCGAAGCGGCAGAGCAGGTATGGTTGAAAATTTCAGACGCTGATGCACGCGAAATTAAAAAATCGGCAGTGGCTCAAAATATGACGACACTACGCAACCGTGTGAACGAATTAGGCGTTGCAGAACCGGTCATTCAGCAGCAAGGTGTTAATCGTATCATGGTGCAATTACCTGGTGTACAAGATACCTCTCGCGCGAAAGAAATTCTGGGCACGACTGCCACCTTGGAATACCGTTTAGTTGATACAGAGCACGACGTTCAGCAAGCAGTTGCCGGTCATCCGCCTATTGGTAGTCGTTTGTATTATGAGAAAAATGGGAATCCTATTTTGCTCGATAAGCGTATTATTATCACTGGTGATCAAATTGTTGATTCCGCATCGAGTTCTGATGATGATGGACGCCCTTCAGTGAGTATTTCGCTTAATGGTATTGGTGCCTCAAAAATGGGTAAACTCACGCAAGTGAGTATTGGAAAACCCATGGCAGTGGTATTTATTGAATACAAAAACGAAACACGCATGGTGAATGGCGAAAAAGTGCGCCATAAAGAGAAGGTTGAAAAAGTCATCAGTGTCGCTACTATTCAAGGTGTCTTTAGTAAACGCTTTCAAACAACAGGACTTGACAGCCCACAAGAAGCGCGTAATTTGTCTCTTTTACTCAGAGCAGGGGCGTTGGCAGCGCCAGTTGACATTGTTGAAGAGCGCACAGTTGGACCTAGCTTGGGGCAGGACAATATTGACAAAGGCATGATGTCGTTTTTTGTTGGTTTTGCCTTGGTTGTCTTTTTCATGGCGGTTTACTACAAACTTTTTGGCATGATTGCGAACGCGGCATTGGCGTTTAACGTGGTGATTGTGGTTGCCATTTTGTCTATGTTGCAAGCTACGCTAACACTACCCGGTATTGCCGGTATCATCTTAACAGTAGGTATGTCTGTTGACGCGAACGTATTGATTTTTGAGCGAATCAAAGAAGAAATTAATAATGGCAATACGCCGCAATCGTCTATTTTTAGTGGTTATGACAAGGCCTTTGCTACTATTTTGGATTCGCATTTTACCAATTTAGTGGTTGCGGTCGTGTTATTTGCCTTTGGTACGGGCTCGGTTAAAGGCTTTGCGGTGACATTGATTATTGGTATTTTGTCTTCAATGTTCACGGCAATTACCGGCACACGCATGATTATTAACTGGATTTACGGTAATAAGCGTGTTGAAAAATTGTCAATTTAACACACGATGCCATCACGGGGCGGAGATGTTATTTGCCCCATTTTTATCAAAAGCGAATTTTTTAGTATTAACACAATGAAAACAACCACTATTAATTTTATTGGCAATCGCCATATCGCGCTGATTTTTTCTGGTTTACTCTCGCTCGCATCCCTTATTTCGCTTGCTACGCAAGGGTTACACATGGGAATTGATTTTACGGGTGGGACACTTATCGAGGTCGGTTATCCACAACCGGCAGATTTGAATGCGCTTCGCTTAAAACTTGATACCGAAGGCTTTGAGGATGCTACCGTGCAAAATTTTGGCACGGCAAAAGATGTTCTAATTCGGCTCAAACTTCAAGAAGGCATCAGTAGCGCAGATTTAAGTACAAAAGTGCTCGATACAATCAATAAAGATGTTGCGCAACCGGCGAGTCTTCGTCGCGTTGAATTTGTAGGCCCTCAAGTGGGCGATGATTTAGCGGAAGATGGTTTTTTAGCGTTGCTTTATTCGTCACTGGCGATTTTGGTTTATATTGCATGGCGTTTTGAGTGGAAATTTTCGTTAGGCGCTATTATTGCAACGTTTCATGACGTGATTGTCACGTTAGGTTTGTTTTCCATATTGGGATTGGAATTTGATTTAACCGTTTTGGCGGCTGTGCTTGCGTTAATTGGTTATTCGCTCAACGATACAATTGTTGTCTATGATCGTATTCGTGAAAATTTCCGTGCGCTACGCGATAAATCAACTGAAGAAATCATGAATATTTCAGTGAACGTGACATTGAGCCGAACGATTATGACCTCATTAACGGTTTTATTGGTGCTGGTATCGCTTTTCTTTTTAGGCGGTGAAACGATTCATAATTTTTCACTTGTCCTTTTATTTGGCGTCTTTTTTGGAACTTATTCATCGATTTTTATTGCAAGTCCTGCTGCGCTCATGCTCGGCATTAGTCCAGCTGATTTGATGATTCCGGTGAAAGATAATTCCGATATTGCGCATTTGCCTTAACCTTAAGCGTTCAAATCCGCTATAATTCACACTCATTATTCAATTTATTTTTTGGAGTTTACAAAAACATGGCAATCGAACGTACTTTCTCTATCATTAAACCTGACGCTGTTGCAAAAAATGTGATCGGTGAAATTTACAGCCGTTTTGAAAAAAATGG
Organism: Methylococcaceae bacterium; assembly: GCA_900299045.1. Taxonomy (GTDB): domain Bacteria; phylum Pseudomonadota; class Gammaproteobacteria; order Methylococcales; family Methylomonadaceae; genus UBA10906. Next base: position 829 of record OMIH01000150.1, on the reverse strand, counting down.
TTTGCACATTATCGCTGCAAAAATGATTCATTTGACAAAAGAGCAAGCAGAAGGTTTTTATGCAGAGCATAGCGAACGTGGTTTTTTCAATGATTTAGTGGCTTTCATGATTTCGGGGCCTGTGATTATGCAAGTGCTTGAAGGTGAAAATGCGGTGTTAAAACACCGTGAAATTATGGGCGCAACGAACCCTAAAGAAGCCGCTGCAGGTACTATTCGCGCTGATTTTGCGTCGAGTATTGACGAAAATGCTGTACATGGCTCAGATGCACTCGCTACGGCAGAACGTGAAATTGCTTATTTCTTTGCAGCAAATGAACTCGCTCCAAGAACACGTTAATCCGGTAAAAAAGGTTAATTTGCTCGATTTTGACAGAAAAGGCTTAGCCGCCTTTTTTGTCGGTCTAGGCGAGAAGCCTTTTCGTGCCACGCAATTAATGAAATGGATTTATCAAGAAGACGTTTACGACTTTGATGCGATGAGCAATTTGAGTAAATCGCTACGTGCTTATTTAAACGCACATTGCGTCATTGAAACACCCGAAATTGCTGTTGAGCAAGTGGCAAGTGATGGCACGATTAAATGGGTAATGCAAACACATTGCGGTAATCGCATTGAAAGCGTTTTTATTCCTGAAGATGATCGCAATACACTCTGTATTTCATCACAAATTGGCTGTGCGCTGGCGTGTACGTTTTGTTCAACCGCGCAACAAGGGTTTAATCGAAATTTAGCCGCGTCTGAAATTATTGGTCAGCTATTTGTGGCGCAACAGCGTGTCGGTAAAGAAAATCGTATTACAAATGTAGTCTTAATGGGCATGGGTGA
>OMIH01000149.1 GCA_900299045.1 Methylococcaceae bacterium | reverse complement strand
TTTTTTTATTTTAATCGGTGGCGCATTGCTGCTAACCCCTGGTTTTATTACAGATGCCATTGGTCTTGCTTGCTTGCTGCCTTCGCTACGCAAAACAATTATCAGCTATATCATGAAATATTATTTTATCGCCCCAAACGCTGGCGATAATAACGTATTAGAAGGCGAATTTCGCAAGGAAGAGAAGTAATCAATTAAAAACTGCGCAATGTGTAGTCTGTTGCGCAGTGAATGAGAATAGACCTCATGCTACAGTTTAAAATTGACGCGCCTTTTCAATCATTTTGCTGGTTGATTGTCCTTCGACAAAATCTAAAATTTTCACCTCCCCCCCATTGGCAATGACTGCCGCGCCACCTACCACGTCGTCAGGCGTATAGTCCCCCCCTTTCACAATCACATCGGGAAGCAGAGCTGTGTAAAGACGCTCTGGGGTTTCTTCACTAAACGCGACGACCCAATCGACACACTCAAGCGCGGCAAGTACCGCCATGCGCTCTTGTAAACCGTTAATGGGGCGTGAATCGCCTTTGAGTAATTTCACCGATTCATCTGAATTGACCGCGACACCTAATCGATCACCGAGTTTTCTGGCTTGCTGTAAATACGTAATGTGACCAATATGCAATAAATCAAAACAGCCATTTGTCATAATCACTTTTTCACCGCGTGCTTTAGCTAGCCGTAAACAGTTTGCAAATTCCTCCTCACTCACAACACCAAACAGTGCATCTCGATGCGTGTGCATTTCACGGCTGAGTTCAAGCACCGACACCGTTGACGTACCGACTTTGCCGACCACAATACCCGCCGCCAAATTAGCCAGCATCATCGCATCACGCAGTGCTAAATCAATTGCAAGCCCCAGTGCCATAACCGCAATGACCGTATCACCCGCACCAGTGACATCGAAAACTTCTTTTGCTTGCGCTGGCAGTGAATGTGTCGTGTTGGCATCAAGCAAACTCATCCCCGCTTCACCACGCGTGAGTAGTAAATTATCAATGCAATGCGTTGCTAATAAATCGCGTCCTTTTTGCAGTAATGTCGATTCATCCTCACACGCTCCCATCACGGCAAAAAATTCTGATAAATTCGGTGTAATCACATTGGCTTGCGCATAACGTTGATAATCAGCGCCTTTGGGATCAACAAGTGTTTTTAATCCTGCATTTTTCGCGAGCGAAATATAATCCGCCACATCGACTAACGTACCTTTACCGTAATCAGAAAAAACCACGACATCATGATTAGCTAAACTCGATTGCAGGCAAACGTGTAAATTGTCAGTGTTAATATTAAGTGGCGTTTCTTCAAAATCAACACGCAATAATTGTTGATGTTGCGCCATGACGCGCAATTTACAAATGGTTTGTGCATTATCATCAATCACAAAATGACACGTTACGCCTTGCGCATGAAGTAAGGCTTGTAGACGCGCTCCATCAGCATCATTGCCTATCGCGCCAATTAAGGTGACATTACCCCCTAATTTAGCGATATTTAACGCCACATTTGCCGCGCCACCTACACGCTCTTCGATACGATTCACTTTAACCACGGGCACGGGGGCTTCGGGTGAAATTCGCGCGGCTTGACCAGACCAATATCGATCAAGCATAACATCACCAACCACTAAAATACGAGCGGTGCTAAAATCAGGCAGATTGGCTAACATCACTACTTCCTTCCACGACACCACACCAGTAATGCCCAATTAAAATATGTGTTTCTTGAATACGCGCTGTCACAGTAGATGGCACTTTTATAGTCAGCGTTGAAACATCCACTAACGCGCCACCCGTTTCACCCGTTAACGCAATCACATTTAATCCTTTTGCTTTAGCGGCATGCGCTGCTTGCAAAATATTGTTACTGTTTCCCGATGTTGAAATGGCAATTAACGTATCGCCCGCATTGCCAAGCGCTTCAATTTGTCGTGCGAAGACACTATCAAATTCAAAATCATTCGCATGTGCCGTCAAAATGGAGCTATCGGTTGTCAGCGCAATAGCAGGCAACGCGCGACGTTTTTTTTCATAACGCACCACAAATTCAGCGGCAATATGCTGTGCATCTGCTGCACTGCCGCCATTTCCACACAATAACACTTTATTGCCACGCTTAAAGGTAGCTATTAATAATAATACTGCCTCTTGCACAACGTCGCTACACTGCGCGGCACATTGCATCACCGCAATATGCTGCGTGAGTTCGTCGTTAAACGTTTTCATGCACCCTCATTTCTGTGATACGTTAATTTTTTGTGGTTCTAAGTAAGCAATATTTAAATGATCATCAATTAAATATTTTTGAGCAACAGCGCGAACTTGTTCAGCAGTCACTTGATTGATTTTCGACACATATTCACCGCTTTTTTGCCAACCTAAACCAATCGTTTCCATCATGCCCAGTTGCATAGCTTGATAAAAATTAGAATCACGCTGATACACTTGCCCCGCTAACACTTGCGCTTTAATACGATCTAGCTCGGCTGGCTGAATTAACGTTGTTTGTAATGCCGAAATTTCGGATTTTAACGCCTCTTCAACATCAAGTACGGTTTTACCTTCCGCAGGTGTACCTTCGAGTTCAAATAAATCATCAAGACGCGAATTCATATTGTAGCCAGCACTGGCGGCGACAGCAATTTGCTTTCCTCGTATTAACGCGGTACTTAAACGCGCACTATTTCCACCATCTAACACGCCCGCTAATACTTCAAGCGCATAGGCTTCAGATTCGTCTTTGGCTGTTTTGAGTGTTGGGACATGATAAGCAAGCAAAACCGACGGTAATTTTGCGGGAACTTTCATGGTCATTTTACGCACGCCTTGTTGAGGCATTTCAACTTGCGGCTTGAGCGGCAAAATCTCACTTGGTTGTAGCTCACCAAAATATTGTTGAGCGAGTTCAAATACCTCACTGGTTTTCACATCGCCAACTACCACTAATGTCGCATTATTAGGTGCGTACCAGCGTTGATACCACGCTTGCAAATCGGGTGCTGTATAAGCGGCAATGTCGCTGGGCCAGCCGATAATAGGATTTTTATACGGACTACTTGTATACGCCATTGCCGCAAATTGCTCTGCCATTTTTGCTTGTGGATTATCTTCTGTGCGCATACGACGCTCTTCTGTGACCACTTCCAGCTCTTTTTTAAGTTCTTCGGGCAAAATATTCAAGTGGCGCATTCTGTCAGCTTCCAGCTCAAAACTCACCGCTAATTTTGAGGCAGCCATCGTTTGAAAATACGCGGTATAATCTTGCCCTGTAAATGCGTTTTCCTCGCCACCATTTTGCGCAATAATGCGGGAAAATTCACCTGCTGGATGTTTATCTGTCCCTTTGAACATCGTATGTTCAAGCATGTGAGAAATGCCCGTAATCCCATTAGGTTCATAACTTGAGCCAACTTTATACCACACTTGCGACACCGCAACAGGTGAGCGATGATCTTCTTGAACAAGCACTTTTAAGCCATTTGAGAGAATATGCTCGCTAATGGCTGGCGTTGCCTCACTTGCAGCGGGAAGGCAGACGAAGACAATAGGAAGAAAAATTTTTTTCATTTTTTTCATAAGGTAATGCCAAATAAAAACGGCGCATTGCAAAGACAATACGCCGCGTTGAAAAATGACAGATTCAAAAAAACGTCGATTAACCGTCAGCGTTAATTTTAGCAATAATGTCGTTTAAATCATGATCACTGTTGTCGTTTGCCACTTGACACGTTCCCGCATTCAAATGCCCACCACCGTTATAGCTTAAACATAACTCACCAATATTGGTGTTTGAGGTATGATTCAAAATAGATTTTCCGATTGCAAATACGGTATTTTGTTGCCACATTCCCCACATTACATGGATAGAAATATTACATTCTGGGTAAATGGCATAAATCATGAAACGATTCACCGCAAAAATAGTTTCTTCTTTGCGTAAATCTAGCACGACTAAGTTTTTATGAACCGTCGAGCAACGTGTAATTTGATCTTTTGCCGCTTGTTCGTGTTCTTTGAAGAGTTCAACACGCTCTTGCACATCAGGTAATTCTAATATCTCATCAATAGTGTGATCTTTGCAATAATCAATTAAATCCATCATTAATTGATAGTTAGATACGGTAAAGTTTTTGAAACGACCTAACCCCGTTCTAGCATCCATTAAGAAATTTAATAGCACCCAACCGGTTGGATGTAAAATTTCATCTTTTGTAAATTGCGCTGAGTCACCTTTATCAACAGCAGCCATCATTTCAGTCCAATGCGCAGGGAAACGTGACGTACCGCCATAATAATCATAAACTACACGCGCTGCTGAAGGCGCATCGGGATCAATCACATAATTGTCCGCTTTGCCGTTGCGAATGGTTTCGCTCAAATGATGATCAAACGCTAAATGCACACCGCTCACATACGGTAAATTGGTCGTAATATCATTGTCGGTAATTTCAATGATGCCATCTTGCATATCTTTTGGATGCACAAATTTAATTTCTTCAATTAAATTACTTGCATCATCAATAACTTTAATATTATAAACTTTATTCCAATTAAGGCCATTCATATTAAAACCTTCTTCAGAATCTTCAAGTCCATTATCAACAAAATTATATTTTTCATAGAGTTCAAGAAAATGTGTTGAAAATGGCCATGTTTCTACAGCA
>OMIH01000148.1 GCA_900299045.1 Methylococcaceae bacterium | reverse complement strand
TAGCGTAGCGTCTCGTGGGCTCGGAGATGTGTATAAGAGACAGAGATATTTCGTTTGAAACCCCCAATTCACCTAAAGTATTCATTGAAAAATGGGAACCCTCCGTTGAATTCAATCTTTCTACACAAGTTCAACAGTTAGACGACGCGTTAATGGAAGTGGCGATTAAACTGACCATTACCGTGAAAAGTGGTGACTTAATCGCTTACTTAGTTGAAGTCACGCAAGCGGGTATTTTTGTCCTCGGTGGCTTTAATGATGACGAAATGGGTGGCATGGTGGGCAGTTTCTGTCCCAATATTTTATTCCCTTACGCACGTGAAGTGGTGTCTGACTTAGTTGCAAAAGGTGGATTCCCACAATTCATTCTTGCGCCCGTGAATTTTGACGCACTTTATGCGCAACAAGTTCAACAAGCACAGGCACAGCAAGCGCCAAGCTCTCAAAGCATTAACTAGCGATGAGTAGCAAAATAGCTGTACTTGGTGCAGGATCGTGGGGAACGGCACTTGCTATGCAAGCCGCGCGTAATGGTTGCCCAACGCTACTTTGGGGGCATGATTCCGCGCACATGGAAACACTCTAGCAAGAGCGTGAAAATCATCGCTATTTGCCTAATTTACTCTTCAGTGAAAATTTAGCGATTACTGATGATTTAGCCGATATTGCCGCATTTAGTGATTTGATTCTCGTTTCTGTTCCGTCACACGCGTTTAAAGACACATTACTCAAATTAAAACCTTTAGTATCAAGCCATGTCAAAATTGCTTGGGCAACCAAAGGGTTTAATAAAGAAAACGGTGGTTTACTGCATGAAATCGTTGCGGATGTTATGGGTGACAACACACCTGCTGCCTTAATTTCTGGCCCTAGTTTTGCGCGTGAGGTAGCAGCAGATTTACCTACAGCCATCACCATCGCATCAACGCAACCCCAATTTGCTGCGCAGCTTGCAAGTATTATGCACAGCAAACGCTTTCGTACATATACAAACAGCGATTTAATTGGCGTTGAAGTTGGTGGTGCGGTGAAAAACGTCATGGCTATTGCCGCTGGCATTGCTGACGGTTTAGGCTTTGGTGCAAATACACGCGCTGCATTGATTACGCGAGGCATGAATGAAATCATTCGTCTTGGCGTTGTCATGGGAGGAAAACAAGACACCTTCATGGGACTTGCTGGATTAGGTGATTTGCTATTGACGTGCACTGATAATCAATCGCGTAATCGTCGATTTGGGCTCGCTTTAGGGCAAGGAAAAACCAGTTCAGAAGCCACACAAGAAATCGGTCAAGAAATTGAAGGGGTATCAGCCGCAAAGCAAACCTATTTGTTAGCGCAACGTTTTGGTATTGAAATGCCCATTACCGAGCAAACCTACAAAGTGCTTTATGAAGGCTTAACGCCTCTTGAAGCAGTTCAAAATTTATTAACGCGTGAACAAAAAGCAGAATCCTAATGCGTGTTTTACCGCTATAAACCATAAAAACCGCTTCCAACGTAAGTTAAAAGCGGTTTTTTTATACCTTAAACAAATTCAAGCTTTGAGTAAATCGTCTTTTGATGCGTCAACAATCGCTTTAATTTTATCGGCTTCAACGCGCGTCATTAGCGGTTTAAACGCATTTAACTGATGACTGGTGAGTGGCTTTAATTCATCAATCCAGCCGTGAACGGGGGCATTTAAAAATATTTCAGCTTCAGCGGTTAAAACAGGCAGCACCGGTTTTAAATAAGCCACTAACACACGAAATAAATTAATTGCCACTGAGCACACATCATGTAATTGCGCCTCTTCACCTTCTTGCTTGGCAATCGTCCAAGGTTTTTTCTCATCGATATACTGATTCGCTTTATCTGCAAGCGCCATAATTTCACGCATAGCTTTGCTAAATTCTCGGTGTTCATAGTGCTGTGCAATCGTGTCATGTTCGGCAATAAATTGCGCAAATAATTCCGGCTCTACGCAGGTTGCAGACAATGTGTTATCAAAACGTTTTTGGATAAATCCGCTGCAGCGACTGGCAATATTGACCACTTTCCCTACTAAATCTGAATTCACACGCTGCGTAAAATCATCAAAGTTTAAATCAATATCATCAACGCTACTACTTAATTTTGCCGCGAAATAATAACGCAAATACTCAGGATTTAAATGGTCAAGATAGGTTCTTGCGGTAATAAATGTCCCGCGGGATTTTGACATTTTCTCCCCATTTACCGTTAAAAAGCCATGTGCAAAAATTGCACTAGGCGTTCTAAAATTCGCGCCATGTAACATAGCGGGCCAAAACAGCGCGTGGAAATAAATAATATCTTTACCGATAAAGTGATAAAGCTCAACATCGCTCTCTTTTGACCAAATTTCGTCGAATTTCAATCCCGTTTTATCACACAAATTTTGAAAACTCGCCATATAGCCAATGGGCGCATCAAGCCACACGTAAAAATACTTATTCGGTGCATTGGGGATTTCAAAGCCAAAATAAGGCGCATCGCGTGAAATATCCCATTGCTGCAAGCCACCCTCAAGCCACTCAGCGAGTTTATTGCGCACTTCGGGTTGCAGATGACCCGCACTTGTCCATTCACAGAGCATTTGTGAAAAATCAGCCAAATTGAAAAAATAGTGTTCCGATTCTTTTTCAATGGGCGTTGCCCCTGAAACAGCTGAAACCGCATTTTTTAAATCGGTTGGTGAATACGTTGCGCTACACACTTCACAGCCATCGCCATATTGATCTTTTGCGCCACACTTTGGGCAATCACCTTTAATAAAACGATCCGGTAAAAACATATTTTTAACAGGATCAAACGCTTGCGTGATGGTGCGTGTACTAATGTATCCACTTTCGTTCAAACGGTTATAAATCAATTCTGATAACGCTTTGTTTTCTTGTGAATGTGTACTGTAGTAATTATCAAATGCAATGCTAAAATCACAAAAATCGGCAAAATGACTTTTCCACACTTGTGTAATCAATTCTTCAGGCGTAATGCCATCACGATCAGCACGCAACATAATAGGCGTACCGTGCGCATCATCCGCACAAACATAATAACATTCATGTCCTTTTTGCTTTTGAAAACGTACCCAAATATCAGTTTGAATATATTCCACTAAATGCCCTAAATGGATGGCACCATTAGCATACGGCAGTGCACTCGTCACTAAAATTTTTCGCGGTGTCATAAACTATCCCCTGTTTAAAAATTGAAAATTTCACGCATTATGTCATAAAAGCTAAGTAGTCAAAAAATCCCATTTTGATTTTAGCCTTGTATGTTGCGCTTTTATGGTCAAAAATTAACGCATTATTCACACAAGCAGGCCGCTACCCGCTAAAATAATAGGCATAATGATTGCTGAAATTTTAGAATGTGCGTTGCTTTAGTCTTTTCTAAAAAAATAAATTTATTATTTTCGTGAGTCACCTAAAAAAGTTTTCTTAAACTATTGATATGATTGACCGCTATACCCTACAGCTTATTACTAAATAATACAGAGAATTTCTCATGACTATTAATTATCGTTTATTCGATTTTAAAAAATTTACTTCTGTTACGGCAGACAATAGTTTAGATACCGCTATCCAAACTGCCATTTCCAAAACGACATCAGCGACAACCTTGTCGAATCAGCTTTTACTAGGCGTTGATTCGAGTGCGCTTGTCACAAGTGGCAATAGCTCAAGCTCGACAAGTACATCAACGACTACCACGAAAAATACCGCTAATCCACCAAACACCCTATTATCAAAAATATTACCTGTATTTGTAGATAAAAACGCGCAATACGCTAGTACACGTGTTGAGGCGCAGCTACAAAAAATTGCATGGGGTAGCTATGAAGCGCCACAAACATCAACAAAAACGCAATACACACTTGCCGCGCATTCTATTGTCAATGGCGATGCTAAAATGTCCATTGATACCACCTTAACTGGTGATAAACCTTTTGCAGGTAACGGAATAGTTAATGAAAAACTGGCTTTTACGGATAATATCAACGGCAATACATTAACAATTACATCAAAAGTTAGCTCGACCAATATACCCGATAAAACCATCAAATTGACTGGTTACAGCAAAGACACACTAACCCAAGATCGCAGTATTAATCTCATTAATAATGACACAACATACAAAAATGACCCGACACACCAAAACAATAATCTTACGTTAAACTATAAATTTTCTACAAAACACAGTTTTACCGATGTTCCCACCACCGGAAATCAAAATTTAACCGATACGACAAGTAAGAATTTTAGCTATAAAGATGCCGTCGTAAAAATATCTTCTGTCAGTTCAAGTTCAATCAAGCAAGTTTATACCGATAAAACGGGCGTATCTTCATCTAATAGCTCCTCAACTATCACCTATTCCTACATAAACCAACTGACCCCTACCGCCACAGAAGCCGATCCAAAGCCCGTCGCACCGCATGCCAATACGCTCAATTATAAGGCTACCAATACCATTAGTTACAGCAAGGATAAAAACGGAAAAGTTATTATTACAACGAAAACTACCGTCCCCTCTTTTAAATACGACGATGGCAATTTTTTGATTACTGCAAACGGACAAGTGACCATCGCCACAGGTAAAAAAGACGTGACAAGTGGTGAGCTAAAAGTCACGCATACAGATACGGCAGGACAATCAGATTATGAATTATTAATCTCAAAAAGTTATATGCCCAAAAACGATTTCTTACTTGATTTAATTAATAATATTAATGGAACCAGTGGGAATTTTCCAATTGATACGAGCAATCCCGATTTCAAAACCTCTTTTGCCAATGTCGAAAATCTCAGTTTTGTAAATAATCAAACACTCGCTACGCATTTTTTGAGTAATGGTAAATTTACAGGCACCAATAATAATGATTTGATTACGATTTTCATCAAAGAAACAGGCGGTAATGTCGATGCGGGCGACGGAAATGACACGATTAATGGCGGCTCTGGCAACGACACGATTACAGGAGGTACCGGTAACGATATTATTAACGAAACACTAGGTGATAATGTCATTAACGGTGGAGCCGGAAGTGACACTATTAACAGTGGCAGTGGGAACGATACCATTAGAGGTGGAAGTGAAAACGATACGATTATTGATATTTCAGGCGCGAATAATATTGATGGCGGTGATGGTGATGACACCATTACTGGTGGTCTAAACGATGACACAATCACCGGTGGCAATGGAAACGATAACATTAAAGATGACGCAGGTAACAATAGCATCGATGGTGGAGCGGGCAATGATATTATCTTAGGTGGTTCGGGTAATGATACGATTGCTGGCAGTGAAGGCAATGACTCAATTACTGACAATTTAGGCTCTAATAGCTTAGATGGCGGTGATGGCAACGATACCATTGTAGGCGCCTCAGGCAATGACACTATTAGTGGCGGAGATGGCAATGATACCATCACAGATGCCTCAGGTAATGACGTTATTACGGGGGGACTTGGCGACGATAACATTACAGATGGACTCGGAAATAATTCCATAGACGGTGGTATCGGCAACGATACGATCATGGGCGGTTCAGGCAATGACACTATCACAGGTGGTTCTGGTAACGATGAAATTACTGATAATTTAGGAAAAAATAACATTGATGGTGGAGAAGGCAATGACACCATTACAGGTGG
>OMIH01000147.1 GCA_900299045.1 Methylococcaceae bacterium | reverse complement strand
TTTTTCTATCGCTACATTTCATCATTTCCTAGTTCATCACCACTCTCTTTACTTACCCACTATCCAAAAGTGATAAAAAGCTTATACCCCTTCTAAATTCAGCTTATTCAGTTTCTATTCAGCCTCGCAATCTATAATCCATCGCAGGTCGTGGTGAATATCAATCAAAATCAATTGAAATCCCTCTTTTTGAGTATTTCATTGGTTATTCTTTCAGACTATTTACAAAGGTTTTTTTGATTTTGATATATGGACATTGTTGAGGTGAAAAGAAATGAAATTATTACTTGTTGAAGATGACCAACACCTTGGGAAATTAATAAAACAAGATTTAACCAATGCCGGTTTTATTGTTGACCTCGCGGTAGCAGAAAAATCAAGCGAGTGTATAGGCGCTAGCGACGATTATGACATGATCTTACTGGATGCGGGATTACCGAATTCATCAGGACTGGACATATTAAAAATATGGGATTGTTTACGCCCGTTTTAGTCTTTTCAGCTCAAAATAATGGAGAGAATCGCGCGGATTTTAAGACCGACGACAACGATTATTTGGGCAATACTTTCCATATTGAAGAATTACTCGCACGCCTTAACGTGATTATAAAACGTAGCAAGGAAGACACGCCAATATATATTGATGCGTTTGGTCTGTATTTAGATGAAAACAATAAAACAGTCACGAATGATAATGTGGTTCACGATTTAACACCGATTGAATATATGTTGCTGCGGTTATTTTTGTTAAATCCTAACCAGCTTTTCACCAAATCCAAATTGATTGAAAGTTTATATGAACTCGATTTTGATCCAAGTAGTAACGTGCTTGAAGTCTATATTTCTCGGTTGCGTCAAAAAATTGGTAAACAACGAATTGTGACTCGCCGTAATCAGGGATATTTATTTAAAAATGGCGTGTAGTTTACTTTTTATTCTACAGAAATAGAAGATAACAATTGATTTATTAAGGATTTGAATATGATTCATAAACATATTGCCTATTACGGTGCAAATTTTAAGGGTGATTTCTCTGCATCATTAGTGGTCTTTTTGGTTGCGTTGCCGCTTTGTTTAGGCATTGCACTCGCGTCAGGGGCACCGTTATTTTCAGGATTAATCGCGGGGCTTGTGGGAGGTCTGTTAGTTTCGTTTTTGAGCGGCTCACAATTATGTGTATCGGGTCCCGCCGCGGGTTTGACGGTCATTGTTTTTTCTGTCATTGAAAAGTTGGGGAGCTTTCAAGGTCTACTCGTCTCTGTTATTTTGGCAGGTGTATTTCAATTGATATTAGGCTATTTACGCGCGGGTATTATTGGAGCATTTTTTCCATCAGCGGTCATTGAAGGAATGCTAGCGGCAATTGGCTTAATTTTAATCATCAAGCAAACACCTCATGCAACGGGTTATCACACTAGTTATGAAGGAGATGAAAGCTATATGCAAGAAACGGCAGAGTCGAGCTTGCTTGAACTGGTTGATTCGATTTCACACAATATCTCGCATGGCTCAATTGTCATCAGTAGCGTGGCGTTGTGTATTTTAATTATTTGGAATTTACCTCGATTCAAACAATATGCTTTTTTCAAAAACGTACCTGCTGCGCTAATGGCAGTGATTTGGGGGATTGCCTACAATCAATATACGATTCAATTTGCACCAGAATGGGCGGTAAGCACGCAACATCTGGTTAATCTTCCACCAATTAATCATCCGGCAGAATTTGTTGATTATTTTGTTTTCCCTGATTTTAGTTATTTAACACGACTTGACACTTATACGTCTGCTGCGACGATTGCCATTATTGCGAGTTTGGAAACATTATTAAGCTTAGAAGCAACCGATAAGCTTGATCCACTCAAGCGCATTACCCCCACAAATCGTGAATTAAAAGCCCAAGGGATTGGCAATATAGTAAGCGGTTTTTTAGGTGGCTTGCCCATGACAGCGGTTATTGTTCGAAGTGCTACCAATATCAATGCTGGCGGAAGAACTCGTTTTTCCTGTTTTATGCATGGTGTTTGGTTACTTTTGAGCATTTTGTTTGTAGCCGATTTTCTTAATACGATTCCACTCGCGTGTTTGTCTGCCATTTTACTTCACACGGGCTATAAATTAGCAAACCCAGCGATTTTTAAGCACTTTTACCAAAAAGGAGCGAGTCAATTTTTGCCTTTTATTATTACCATCTTAGCTATTTTATTTACCGATTTGCTCGAAGGGATGGCAATTGGGATGGCTTTTGGTATTTTCTTTGTTATTAAAGCCAATTATCACGCAGCGATTACGTTATCTAAAAAAGGTTCGCACTACTTATTGTCTTTTAATAAAGACGTGTCGTTTCTTAATAAAGCCGTGTTGCGTAAATTCATTTTAGGTATTGAAGAAAATAGTCTTGTTACCATTGATGCCACAAAAGCGAAATTTATTGACCACGATATTTTGGAAACGATTGAGGATTTCCTCTCCACTGCACCAGACGATAATATTCATATCGAATTCATTGAGATAGATGGCTATCGACGTTTTTCGGGTATTGGTGAAAAACATCATTGAGTGTTTGATGTGTCCAGTCATAATTTGGGTAACGTATAGCCATGATTGAATTGAAAAATATACAGTATGATTTTCCAGCAGGAATAGCGATTTTTTTTATCGCTATTCCCATGTCCCTAGGCATTGCGCTGGCTTGCGGGGCACCACTCTATTCGGGATTGATTGCTAGTATTGTGGGCGGTATCTTGATTGCGCCATTGAGTGGCTCTGCACTTGGGGTTAGTGGTGCTGCAGCGGGACTTGTGGTCATCATGCTAAGTAGTATTGAATCACTAGGGTTTAGTGCCTTTTTACTCACGGTATTTCTCGCGGGGATATGTCAAATTGTAATGGGACTCACCAAAATGGGCACCATTGCACATTATTTTCCCAGTGCGGTGATTAAAGGCATGTTGTCAGGAATTGGCGTGATTATTTTTATCAAACAAATTCCTCATGCAGTGGGTTATGATGGAGATTATGAAGGTGATTTATCCTTTTTTCAGTCAGATAACTACTCCTCGTTTTCTGAATTAACGCACATGCTTGATTCATTTTCCCCTACAGCAATGACTATTGCTGTTTTTTCTTTACTCATTTTGATTAGTTGGGAACATCCAGCTGTTAAAAAGACAAATTTTCTTCAATCACTTTATGTGGTTGTTTTTGGAGTCCTTTTTAACGAGTACTTGCGTTTTTATTACCCTGATTTAGCCCTTAAAGAATCCCATCTTGTTTCTTTGCCGGTGGCAAATACGATGGGCGATTTATTTGAGCAAATGCACAGCCCAGATTTTTCACAACTAGGCAATCCCTTGATTTACATCAGTGCCATCACTCTCGCTTTTGTAGCCAGTTTGGAAACCCTGCTTGCGGTTGAAGCGGTTGATCGCTTAGATGTATATAAACGCGTGACACCAACCAATCGAGAATTGATAGTTCAAGGTATCGGGAATATAACGTCAAGTTTACTTGGCGGTTTACCGCTCACTCAAGTGATTATTCGCAGTTCCATTAGCATTCAATCGGGAGCGAAAACAAAGGCAGCAGGCTTTATATCAGGGATGCTCCTATTAGTGACGGTATGTTTAATTCCAGACTGGTTTAATAAAATTCCACTCGCCAGTCTTGCCAGTATTTTGCTTGTCACCAGTTATAAACTCATTCGTCCAAGCATCATTATGAAAATGTATAACGCTGGCATTTATCATTTTCTTCCGTTTTGTGCGACGATTTTAGGGCTGATTTTGACTGATTTCTTAACGGGCATCTTTATTGGTTTTATATTCGCGTTGGTGTCGGTTATCGCGGAAAATTATAAAAGTGCCCTGTATTTTCGTGAAACACATATTGGCAATAAAATCATATTCCGTTTGTCTGAAAATGTGTCGTTCTTAAACAAAGCCAATCTTAAGCAAACATTTGATCATCTGCCTAAAAACACTGAGGTGATTATTGATGCAACACGCTCAACCTATTTAGATTACGATGTGTTTGAAGTCATTTGTCATTTTCAAAAAGAAGCACCGTTAAGAAATATTAATGTGACATTGCAAAATGTACGTGGATTTGGCGTATTAGACCCCGTGAAAAATGTTAAGGCGCTAACTTATGAAAGCCAGCAAGCGCTGACGCCAGCGCAAGTGCTGAACATTCTCAAGGAGGGCAATGCGCATTTTATGAATAATCTCAAAGTGAATCGAAATCTTTTTGAGCAAATCAACGATACGCAAGATAATCAATTTCCTATGGCGATTATTTTGAGCTGTATGGATTCGCGTACTTCGGTGGAACTGATTTTTGATCAAGGACTCGGTGACGTATTTAGTACGCGTGTTGCAGGCAATATCGTTAATGAGGATATTTTAGGTAGCATGGAATACGCTTGCTCGGTGGCGGGGTCTAAGTTAATTGTCATTTTAGGGCATACCCACTGTGGAGCGATTAAGGGCGCCTGTGCTGATGTCAAACTAGATCATCTAACCGGGTTGCTTGAAAAAATTCAACCCGCCGTTGACTGTGTTTGCAGCCTCAATCATGTGACACAAATAGACCATAATGCGACATTAATTCAAGCCGTAGCGGAGAAAAATGTCATGTTAATGGTTGAGCAAGTCAAACAACGCAGTCCACTTTTAAACAATTTATATCAACTTGGTAAAATTGGGATTGTGGGAGCGATGTACGATATTGAAACAGGCAAAGTTTCATTCTATGACAATTAAATGCCCGTCGATGCGTTAGGTTTTCACATCATCAAAAAGCCGTTGCAATCAACAAGGAGAATGAACGGCTTTTTTAAATTAATAAATGCGTTTAGTGTTTTGCATGGTGGTGATGTGGGTGAGCAGCAATGAAGGGTTGCTCGGGCATTAACGATGAGTGATGATGCTCAATTAACCATTGATCGTCATCATATTCATAAACGAAAGAGTAGCGAGCTTCGACTTCTTTTTTCTTGCCATTTTTTTCATGGACAGTGAATACATAAAGTCCGGTATCTGAAGCAATATTGCAACCTAATTTAATCGTGCGTTGAACAATCTTACCTTGTGGTTTCTTTTGCAGGAAATGCGTGAAGTAATCTTTAATTTCTGCATGCGTTGTTCGTGGTATGTCCGACAAGGTTGGCAACAAAATAGCGTCGCTTGCATATTCTTGAGTCACTTCCTCAGGGTCTAATGTCGCTAATGCCTCATTCCATCTATCAAATAATGCTTTGATCTCTTCTTCACTCGTTTTTACGCATGCCACGTTGTTATGCGTTTCAGCGTGAATGGGCGCGAACTCTTGTGCATATACTGCCGGTAGATAAGCTGCTGTTGCTAAACTAACTATAGCTAATAATTTTTTCATAATATCTCCGATGTTAATATCTTTACATTAGATAGCTTTCCTTAATATTTTAATATTTAAGGTGCTATTAATGATAAATTATAACTGCGTTAATGAAAAATTATAATTGCATTAATATTGCTAAATAATCAATTTTATATATAACTTTAATTAAATATTAATAAATAATTAATTAAAAATTAAATAAATATTAATTTAATGTTAACTATATATAAATA
>OMIH01000146.1 GCA_900299045.1 Methylococcaceae bacterium | reverse complement strand
GATAAATCTTTGTCAATTAAATTCAGCTCAACAGGTGAACCTGCGCCTTCAGCAATCACAACCTCATAATCATTGAGCAATTGCGTGAACGATTTTTTGACTTCGTCTTTGAGGGTATCAAGTTCATCGAAATAATTGGTAATACCTTGATTTTTATACACAAGACCATTAACAATGACTTGCACACCACCGCTACCGTGTGACTTTAATAGCACCGGATTGAACAAATAACTCGGCTCAACGCGAGCAGCTTGCGCTTGAAAATACTGTGCACGCGAAATTTCTCGACCTTCAACAGTCACACAGGAATTATTCGATACATTTTGCGCTTTAAACGGTGCAACATGAAATCCTAAATCGGAAAAAATACGGCAAAGCGCCATCACAATACTGGTTTTCCCTGCATCTGAGCCCGTCCCGACAACTAAAATGGGACGCACTACGCCTCGCCATATTTTTGCTTATGGCGATTTAACCAATACTGCGTCGCTAAGTCATGAGCCGCTTCTTTCGTGGATGCCTTGCCAAGCAATTTGAGCGCAACAGCCGCCGTACCAATGACGCTTGCGCTGGCAAATTCATTCTCTATCTCACCGCGCCAAAGCTGTGCTAATTGCACGGGATCGAGGTTCTCTGACTTGACATGGCGATGTGTAAATAATGCAGGCCACATTTCATCGATAAGCTCACCGTGGTGAACACTTTGCACCAAACATTCCACATCCGGATTACGCTCCGTTTCACCGCCCTCGCCTTTTAATACCGCCATATTGGGTTGATTGAGCAACATTGCAGCATGTTGATGAACAGCGCGATAACTCGGATGAAAAATCCCTTGAATACTATATGGCGCATCAAAAGGATTCAGCAATCGCACCAGCGTATGCACCGGTGAGCGTAACCCTAAAATGGGTCGCAGTTCGATAATGTCATGCAATATCGGGCAAAAATGCGCGAGAGATAAATAACTAAAACCGTGTACTTTAAGCTGTTCTTGCGCCTCTGTCACAGACTGCGCGGCATGGATTCCTAAATATTTCAAAACATTTTGCGTGTAAATTCTATCGGGGGTGTGCCCTTCAGCGCCGTGCATAAACACCGTAATGCCATTTTCAACCAGCAGT
Source organism: Methylococcaceae bacterium (assembly GCA_900299045.1). Taxonomy (GTDB): domain Bacteria; phylum Pseudomonadota; class Gammaproteobacteria; order Methylococcales; family Methylomonadaceae; genus UBA10906. Next base: position 3,003 of record OMIH01000146.1, on the reverse strand, counting down.
AGCGCGGATAATAAAAACCACGGTAAATGCCGACGTTTTCCCGCATACGATGACCAATCCAAATCGACATTCACATCGTGTGAGAAAGCAAAGAATTCACGCGCTGCTTGACCAAATCCTGCCAATTCGTCGGGCGTTTCTTCTTTGACGCGCATTAGCATTAAAAAAGCGCCTAATTGAATAGGAAGCACCTCGCCAGCTAAAATCATTTTCATGGCGCGATACGCTTCTTCGCGCGTGAGAGGACGTGAGCCTTTTTTGCCTTTGCCTAAAATACGCACAATCTCTGCAAATGGATGCTCTTCTTGCGGACTGTGTTCATGGTGTCTTACTGTCATAGCGTAAATCTCATATAGTGATCAAGTAACAATGCCGCAAAGAGCAACGTAATATAAACAATAGAATACCAAAACGTACGCATAGCCGATTTATTGTCTTTTGCACGCATCATAACAATAACAAGATACAAAAAGACGAGATTAAGTAGTAAGGTTAACCCCATATAAATCAAGCCACTCATGCCGGTTATGTATGGCAAAATGGTCACAATCGTCAATAAAATGGTGTACAGTAAAATTTGCAAACGTGTGTAATCTGCGCCATGCGTTACGGGCAGCATAGGAATATCCACTTTCGCATATTCTTCTTGACGTGCAATGGCAAGCGCCCAAAAATGCGGAGGCGTCCACACAAAAATAATTAACGCCAGCAACAGTGCGTAAGGATGTACTTCACCTGTCATCGCACACCAACCGAGTAGCGGTGGTGTTGAGCCAAATAAGCCACCAATGACAATATTTTGAGGTGTTGCGCGTTTTAAATAGCAGGTGTAGATGAACGCATAGCCAAATAAAGATAAAAAGGTGAGAATTGCCGTGAGCATATTGACTTGAGTAATTAGCAACATCATTGCACTTACCCCCAAAATCGTTGCAAAACTCAGTACATTTGCTGAACTTAATGTTCCTTTCGGCAAAGGACGATTTTCGGTGCGACGCATTTTTGCATCAGCATTACGGTCAATAAAATGATTAATCGCCGCCGCAGACGCAGAGGCAAAACCAATCCCGACAAGACCGTAAAACATTAAGTCAATAGGCGGCAGTGTCGGCAAGGCAAGCAACATCCCAACAACAGCCGTAAATAACATTTCTGCCACCACGTTGGGTTTGCAGAGCGTGAGATAATTTTTCCAGCGCGGTGAAGGCGTGAATTTAGACATGATAAAAGTAATTCCAAAAACAGAAGGTTAGTCACACTATACCGGACGCAAAAAAGTAACGTCAACTAAAGCGAAAAAGCCGTTAATACCTCGCCCCAAGTCACAAGGAAAAATCCCCTAGCATTGAGCAGGGTGAAAAAGTGAAGTATTTTTGACACAAATTTACTATAATTGTACACAACAAACGTTATATTTCAGTTTACTTGAGGATAAAAGTGTGGAGCTAAATGGCGCACAGATTGTAATACAAAGTCTTAAAGACGAAGGTGTTGAGTATATTTTTGGCTATCCTGGTGGTGCGGTACTGCATTTATATGATGCGCTGTTTCAACAAGATGATGTAAAGCACATTTTAGTTCGACATGAACAAGGTGCCACGCACGCTGCGGACGGTTACGCTCGCGCAACGGGAAAACCCGGTGTCGTGCTCGTGACATCAGGGCCGGGGGCAACGAATGCCGTAACCGGTATTGCTACCGCCTACATGGATTCGATTCCTATGGTGGTCATTTCAGGTCAAGTACCTTCAGCCGTCATCGGTAGTGATGCGTTCCAAGAAGTCGATATGGTGGGCATTACCCGCCCTTGCGTTAAGCATAATTTTCTCATTAGCGACGTTAGCAAAATTGCAGAAACGATAAAAAAAGCCTTTTATGTTGCAACCTCTGGTCGTCCAGGTCCTGTGGTGATTGATATTCCAAAAGACATGACAGCGCCCAATATCAAAGTGCCATACCATTATCCTAAAAAAGTGGAAATGCGCTCATATCATCCAGCAACCACCGGCAACAAAGGTCAAGTCAAAAAAGCCATTGAGCTCTTACTGCATGCAAAACGCCCCATTATTTACGCGGGTGGTGGCGTTGTTTTAGGTGATGGTAGCCATGAATTAACCGATTTAGCCAAAACGCTCGGCTATCCCGTGACTAATACGCTAATGGGGCTTGGTGCATACCCTGCCACCGATAAGCAATTTGTCGGTATGCTCGGTATGCACGGCACGTATGAAGCGAATATGGCAATGCACGAGAGTGATTTAATTCTCGCTATCGGCGTGCGCTTTGATGATCGCGTCACCGGAAAATTAGAATTATTTTGTCCTTACGCAAAAGTCATTCATGTGGATATTGATCCTGCGTCGATTTCAAAAACAGTCAAAGTAGATGTCCCTATTGTCGGTGAAGTCAAACTCGTCATTGGGCAGTTGATTGATGGGTTGAAAGAGGCAAAATATAAAATTGATAAAGCCGCTTCAGAGATTTGGTGGCAACAAATCAATCAATGGCGTAGCATTGACTGTTTAGGATTTGATCGTCAAAGCATCGCTATTAAGCCGCAATACGTTATCGAACAGCTCTATCAAGTTACAAACGGTGAGGCTTATGTTGCCTCTGACGTGGGTCAACATCAAATGTGGGCGGCGCAATATTACCCCTTTGATAAACCGCGTCGCTGGATTAACTCAGGCGGTCTTGGCACAATGGGATTTGGTTTGCCAGCAGCAATTGGCGTAAAACTGGCTCATCCGAATGCTGACGTTGCTTGCGTGACGGGTGATGCGAGTATTCAAATGTGTATTCAAGAATTGTCAACGGCACTGCAATACAAAACGCCGATTAAAATTATTAACTTGAATAACAGTTACATGGGCATGGTGCGTCAATGGCAAGAATTTTCATACCAAAGCCGCTATTCGCATTCGTATATGGAAACGATTCCTGATTTTGTCAAATTAGCTGAAGCGTATGGACACGTCGGAATTCGCATTGATAAACCCGAAG
>OMIH01000145.1 GCA_900299045.1 Methylococcaceae bacterium | reverse complement strand
TTTTTAGCCTACCAAAAATAAAAACAAAAATACAATTCCGACATTATTTTTTAACGTCATTTTTGGGGATTGATACGCGATGAACAGATTGACGCACTATTTATCGCTATGCAGTCAAAAATGCCGCGGAAGATTTCGATTCGATATAAATAAAACGAGAAATGATGTATAAATTGAGATAAAAAATTGATTTATATATAAATATTTTGTTAAGACAAGCCACTATAACAAATAAAAATCGGGCATTTTATTGACAAAATATAGGGAGGAAAAACGGAGCGTTTTTTTGTATTACATATCATCTGAGCATCTACATATCATGCTATGTAACAAAAAAACGTATTTTTAGGTGTCAAAAATAGCGCAATAAATGCGATTAGGATTCGTGATAAGGGCGCTGTAGCCTAGATAGCTTAGAAATTTCAGTTTATCGCGTTGACACGCAAGTTACTTTTTTCACGGGGTTAAAAATGGAGTTCGATTATCTACAGGCAAAGTGAAACCATGACCTAAAAATGTAGGCAAAAAAGCAGGATTGTGTTTAGCGATGCGTTCAATAGACTAGACATAAAAAAGCCGCTTAAACAGCGGCTTTCTGCATATTTGCAGTGATTAAAATATACTTAAGTAAGTATTAAATAGTACATAAATTAAACTTCTACTACTTTGACAGTACAAAAATTTTACAATAAAACTACTCAAACATACACAGAATACACTTCAAAGCTGTCCGTGTGACAGTACGCAAAAATTCGCCTCAAATAATTAAGTGAAAACATTCTAAAAAACTTATATTATTCAATAGCAATACGCAGAAATTTAACTCCAAATCTTCGTTACCAAAAAGCATCATAATTTCTGCTCGATTTAAATTTACCACACTCCCTAATTTAATTAAAGCGATATCTTAAAAAAATTTGCTATCGCCTGTCATTGCTCGCTTAGGTACGAAACAACCACGGCAATTAATGCCAAAAAAGTAGTGAATACGATTTGCATTTGCGTAAAATGACTACTTTGCATCATATAGCGGCATTTTTTAGCTATTTCCTGTTACGATAATATCAAAATAAATACGTCAAAATGATAAGCATACCTAGTATATAAAAGCTTAATGATGACATTGACTAAAATTAATCATTTAAAAATTTTAATATAACGGATTGAAATTAATGAAGATGTTTCAACTATGAAACCCTATTTTAAACAACTACTCTTATTTTTAACGTTATATCATTCGCGTGATGTGATAGCACAGTATCAACTTTACGAAAGCGATAAGGGACAATTATCCGTTGGCGCTCAAATTCAAACGGCTTTTTTTGGTGATATCAACAATCAAGCTGGAGGCGTTGCAAAAACGCATTTATCTACTGCTTTTTGGGAATTTAGCGCGACACCGCGTTTGGATGGCTCGCTAAATGTGGTAGAGGAAAGTCAGTTGTATGGTGGCTTTAGTTACGTCTATAGCAGCACACTCAATCATGATCTATCGGGGTATACACAAAAAGACGTTGCTATTTATCAACAAGAAAGCGATTTTCTCACTTTAGGCACTTATGATAATTATCGCCATGCGAACAAAACGGAAACGCTTTTTCTCGGTTGGAAATCAGGTAAATTATTGGATGAAGAAGAAAAAATACACATGGATTTATCAGGTGGTCAACAAAACTTCAAATTAGGTTCTGGTTTTTTATTAAATTATGGTGCGGATAACGGTGGAAATCTTGGCACAGGATGGATTAATCCACGCACTGCGTTTAAGAATACCCTCATTGGGCGTTTGACGGTGGCGGATATTAAATTTGAAGGCTTTTCTTTACAAACACGCCCCCTTAACCCGGCAGAAAAAAGACATTACCAAGGCGGTAATGTTGAATATACCGTTTCTGACAGTAGCACGTTAGGTTTAAGCTACATCAATACACGCAATCATCGTTTTTTACATGAAAACGGATCACACGAGTCGCTTGGATTGCAAGCAATTGATAATAATACGTTGAATGTGAGGTTTGACTTTTCACCATGGGACAATGTAACCATTAGCACCGAGTACGCGCATCAACTCAATTCGACAAAAATCAGCACGAAAGAACGTATCCGTAAAACAAATTATCATGCGGCTGGCGGTTTTGGGCAGATTGAATATAAACGCGACGACTTATTGTGGCAACCCGCTATCAGTTACCGCTATGCCATTCAAAGTAATCAGTTTGATGCGATGTCGCCGGGTTTTTCAACGTGGGGAACGTGGTTTCAGGGTGAAATTACGGGAGAATGGGTGCTCGATAATGCCAATTTACGAACGCACGTTGGACGATTGACACTCACCCCAGAGGAAAGTCTAACGCTCAATCTTCTTTATTACCATTTCACGTTTGATAACGCCCGTGCATTTGATTTAATGTCGGCTAATTACGGTAATGAGGTCAATTTACTCACTGACTGGGAAGTGAATGAGTCGTTGAATATGTCGGTTGGACTAGAAGCCTTTATTCCTAATGAAGGCGCTAAACAGTATTTAGGGGGCGATGCCAATAAAGTATGGCTACAAGCTATGCTATCTGCTTCATTTGAATTTTAATTTTAATTCATTTCTTGATTTTCAATCATGACAACACCTATGACTAAAAATAAAAAACTACGCAAACGATACACCGTTACGTCAATTACCTATGCCCTTTGTGGACTGGGTATAGTCGGTGTCGTTATATTAGCCGTAGTAACATCTATTCAAGTGAATCTTTTTTTGAATGAAGAGTTGCGCGTGAGAATTGGCGATATTGCCACGATGATGGCAAAAAATATCGATGGTGATCTACATGCGCAAATTCAAACCAGTGAGGATAGTAAAAAACCTATTTTTGAAAAATATAAAACTCTTTTATGGAATATGCGTGAAGGCGGGACTGAAATTGCCAATGCGTACACCATGCGAAAACTCGATAATGGCAACTATGTCTTTGTCGTAGATGGCTCTGTTGTTGAAAATCAAAGCGCAATAGGGGATGTTTATCCGCAAAAATCGGTTACCCCAATGCTGCAAAAAGCGTTATCTGCAACGAGAGATAATGTTGACAAAAATTACGTTGAAACAGAGAGTTCCGAAGATGATTGGGGGATTTGGTTGTCAGGTTATGCGCCTATTTTTACCTCCGATGGTAAGCTTGATAGTATTTTAGGGATTGATATTTCAGCAAACAGTATTCAAAGACATCAAAATCAACATCTTATCGCTGTTTTTAGTGCCTCGCTACTTGTCTTTATTATCACGTTACCCTTTGTTTTTAAATTGATGAGGTTTATTCGATCTATTAACAGGGAAATTGAAGAAGCCAATAAAGACATACGCAATCTACTTGATAATTCAGGACAAGGATTCTTGTCTTTTAATGCGGATTTAATCATTGATGAGCTGTGCAGCGTGACGTGTGAAACCATGCTAGGTACGCTACCTACGGGAAAAAATGTGGCAGATGTGTTTTTTAGTGATGACCGTGAAAAAGCCACGTTGTTTCGCTCCGTGATGGCATTAGTATTGGTGCAAGAAGATAGCGCAGCGCGTGAAAATGCGTTGTCATTGCTACCGCTTGAAATTCAGCGCAATGGCATCATACTCAAAATTGAATACAAAATACTCGACCATAATAAATTCATGACCATTTTAACCGACGTCACTCAAGAACGACGTATGGCAGAATTAGTGCTCGATATGCAGAAAATTAATCTCAAAGAAACCGAAGCATGGTATCAATGTATCATCAATTTTGCGCCCGATGCGCTAATGGTCATCAATAAAAATGGGCATCTCATTTTTTGCAACCCAAAGGCAGAAGAGATGTTTGGCTATGCGGCGGGAGAATTAAAAAATCAACCATTGACGGCGTTAATTTTCACTAACGAGAATGTGATTAACCCCCATTCAGATAATTTACTCGGGCGTCACAAAAACGGGTATCAATTTCCCATCATGATTGATTTAAGCCACTTACCTGATTTAGGTGAGCGAGGGGAATGTGCGTGTATTTCGATACGAGATATTACCGTGTCGCAACAAGAAAAAGCCGCTAATATGGCGGCAAAAGAAATGGCTGAAAATGCCTCAAAAATGAAATCGGATTTTCTGTCCAATATGAGTCATGAAATTCGTACGCCAATGAATGCTATTATCGGTATGTCGCATTTAGCGATGAATTCTGATTTAACGGCTCGTCAACGCAACTATATCAAAAAAATTCAAAGCTCAAGTCAGCATTTACTTGGCATTATTAACGACATTTTAGATTTTTCAAAAATTGAAGCCGGCAAACTCACCATTGAAAATGTTGATTTTGAGTTGGCGCATATTTTAGATGATCTAGCGAATTTGATTTCAGAAAAAACCAATAGCAAAGGGTTAGAACTCATTTTTGATATTTCACCCAATGTGCCAAAATTTCTCAATGGCGATTCATTGCGTTTAGGTCAAATTTTGATTAATTATAGTAATAACGCCGTAAAATTTACCGAAAAAGGCGAAATTATTATTAGTATCACCGTACTAGAAGACACTAAGACGGATGTGCTTTTGAAATTTAGTGTTAGTGATACAGGCGTTGGTATTGCGCCAGAAAATAAAGCCAAATTATTTGAATCATTTCAACAAGCTGACACGTCTACTAGTCGCCGATATGGCGGCACAGGACTGGGATTAGCGATTGCAAAACAACTCACTGAATTGATGCACGGTGAAGTGGGCGTTGAAAGCGAGATTGGCAAAGGGAGCACTTTCTGGTTTAGTGCAAAACTGGGTAAAGCCAAAGAGCAAGTGAAAAACCTTGTCTCCAATCTCGATTTGCGTGGTCGTCATGTTCTGGTTGTGGATGATAATGACATGGCGCGTCATGTTCTCAATGATTTACTGGCTAGCATGGGATTTAACGTATCGCAAACCGACAACGGCAGAGCGGCTTTAGCCCTCATTCAAAAAGCGGATGCCGATAAATCCCCTATTGAAGTCGTTTATTTAGATTGGCGTATGCCAGAAATGGATGGCATTGAAACCGCCAGAGCCATTCAAGCATTGACGCTAAATAAACATCCTCATTTAATTATGGTGTCAGCGTATGGAAACGAGGAAATTACTCACGAAATTCAAGAAGCTGGCATTCAAAAAATGCTGCTCAAACCTGTCACCGCCTCACTGTTATTTGATGTCACCATCAATGTATTAGGGCAAAAAGGCGATATGATCCAAGACACCCATGTGCATCATCGGGGGATGAATGTCGCAGAAGAGTTATCGGTGATTAGTGGCGCGATTATTTTGGTTGTGGAAGATAATGAGCTTAATCAAGAAGTGGCGATGGGATTGCTTGAAGAGGGAAATTTTGACGTTCATATTGCCAATGATGGCAAAGAAGCGATTGCCATGATCGCCAAAAATCATTACGACTTGGTGTTAATGGATGTACAAATGCGTGTCATGGATGGCATTAGTGCGACAATTGAAATACGAAAAGACCCTAAAAATAGCGCATTGCCCATTATCGCTATGACCGCTAACGCCATGAAACAAGATCGTGAAAAATGTATTGAGGCGGGTATGAATGGGCATATTGCAAAACCTATTGCCCCTAACGAATTATTTAATACCCTGCTCACATGGATAAAACCTAAACAAGGCATGACGCCCCCTACCCCATTAGTTGCCCATAAAAAAGCGGCGGAACAAGAGGTGATTTTACCGCTTATTGAGGGTTTAGATGTTGAACTGGGTTTACAACGTGTGATTGGTAAAAAATCCCTTTACATGAATATGCTGCGTAAATATGTAACCAATCAAGTTAATATATCAAATGAAATCCGCACTGCCCTAACCGCTAATGATTATCCAACCGCTGAGCGTATTATTCATAGCGCTAAAAGTGTTAGCGGCAATATTGGTGCAACAAATTTGGAAATGATGGCGAAAACAATTGAAAAAATGATTCATGAAAAAATCGATAGCAATTCCATTTTAAACCATATTGCCGAATTTGAAATAGCGCAAAATGCTATGATTATGTCGATACAATCACAACTCCCCTTAGATCCTGCCACTGAATATTTATCGTCTGTTGATACGTCAAAAGCAACAGAAATTTTTGCCTCATTGCGTCAATTATTAGCCGAAAATGACAGCGATGCCGATGATCTTTTTGAAGAAAATATTGATATCATTCGCGCGATATTAGGTGAGGATATTTTTTCGAAATTTAATGCCGCGATGCAGGAATTTAATTTTAAAAAAGCGTTAGCATTACTCAACAAAGCGTAAAGATACTATTTTATTTTGGAATAAAAACTGATGACCACCGACTTACAAAAATCCACCGTTCTAGTGGTAGACGATACGCCCGATAACTTAAAGTTAATCAGTGGATTATTAAAAGGAATCTATAAAGTAAAAATTGCAACGTGTGGCGAATCTACGCTCGACATTGCGCAATCAGATTCACCGCCGGATTTAATTTTATTGGATATTATGATGCCCGACATGGATGGCTATGAAGTGTGTACGCGCTTGAAAGCAGATAGCAAAACCGCACATATTCCCGTGATTTTTTTAACCGCCAAAACAGAAGTATCCGATGAAACCAAAGGTTTGGAAATGGGCGCGGCTGACTATATTTCCAAGCCAATCAACCCCTTGATTTTGTTGTCGCGCGTCAAAATACACCTTACCGAAAAAAAATGCACGATTTTCTAAATGATAAAAATAGCTTTTTAGAAAATGAAGTCAAAAAACGCACAGCTGAAATCAACGCCATTCAAGATGTGACCATTCATGCCATGGCATCTCTAGCGGAAACACGCGACAACGATACAGGAAATCACATTCGTCGAACACAACACTATCTCAAAGTGCTTGCTGAAAAAATGCGTTTTCATCCACGTTTTACGGATTTTCTCAATGATAACCATATCATTGACGCGCTTTTTAAATCCGCCCCGTTGCACGATATTGGAAAAATAGGGATTCCAGACAGAATTTTACTCAAGCCAGGTCGTTTCGAGCCTTCAGAATTTGAAATCATGAAAAAGCACCCCGAATTGGGGCGTAATGCCATCTTACACGCAGAACGTGAACTAGGCATTGAAGTGCCTTTTTTGAAATATGCCAAAGAAATCGCTTACGCCCATCAAGAAAAATGGGATGGTAGTGGTTATCCTTTGGGGATTTCAGGTGATGACATTCCTATTTCAGCGCGTTTAATGGCGGTTGCCGATGTTTATGACGCGTTGATTAGTCGTCGCGTTTATAAAGAAGGCATGCCGCATGAAGAGGCGGTGCAAATTATTATAGAGGGTCGCGGAACACATTTTGATCCCGATATAGTCGATGCTTTTTTGATGTTACAAGATGATTTTAAACGTATCGCCGAAAAATATGTCGATTCTGATGAAGATTTAGCCAAAAAAGGTGATTTTTAATCTATCGCAAAAAATAAACGACAGCATCTTATTTCCACAGATAGAGGATTTTTATAAAAATCCGTTGTAAATCAATGTGAAAATATGATAAATTTTAGATTATCCAGAATCCATTGACATTGCAAAGGGAAAAATAATGAACATGAATATTTCTTGTCCTGCTTGTTATTCAAGTAATGTAAAACGCATTTCATATTTCAGCACGAATAGTGACATCGGCTTTCAATTTCGGACTGCAATTGATAAAGGTCTTTGCGAGGAATGCGGCTCTTTATGGTCTTTTCGCTCGGTAGTTCCGCATTTGGTCAAAAATCAAAAACTCCCGTCTTATCAAACATGATCTGTGAACGATGATGATCGTTATATTCCCGTCATAGCGATCATCAACATCCAGCTATAAAGCAATTTTGACAGCTAATTGTTCAAATTAGCTTATCTTTCAAATAATAACACGCTGCGCAATCTCAATGTCTTTTTGAAGTAAATCATTGATTAATATACCTAATTTTTCAGCATTAAAATCGCACTGTTTATTCAAAAACTGCATAACGTCTTTATCCAAATACACTGGCATTTGAATATCCTCAATAGGCACATAGAATTTACCTTGCTCTGCATTTGAAAAATCATATTCGTCTTTCATCGTTTAACCCTTTGTAGATATATGGATTTTTCCTTATTGGTTGCTTTTCTGGCTGAAATTATCCGTATGACATTTTCATAACCTAATTTTTTATAAAATAAAATCTTCTGCTACTAAACTTTTCACCCCACTCAGCACAATAGCAAACTCCGGTACTGAATCAGAATTGGTGCTGCCATAAAGCGTACTGGTTTTTGCATCGAAGCGTAATTGTCCAGTTGCATCTGCACTAAATGTTTGAGCATTGATTGGGATAAAAGACTGTCTGCCATCTAATGTCGGATTGATATCGATTGCTGACAAATCAATTTTATCGCCTTGTGCGTGTTTAAAATCGGTAATCGTATCAGCCTGTTTGGATAAAGGAGAGCTGTCACTTATTGAGGTAAACTTGAATACATCCGCACCCCCACCACCTATCAACGTATCTTTGCCCAAGCCCCCCTATCAATGTGTCGTTACTTGCTAAACCAGATAATTTGTCGGCTGCATCAGTGCCAGTCAATATATCATTCAGAGCAGATGGCTTAGTGCTAACAGTCACATCAATAACATTGCTTTTTACTTCTTCAAAATTTCCTTTTTTACGGTATAACTGACAATCGCCTCAGCATAGTTGCAATTTCCTAATTTCGCAATTGACATATATTCGCTCTGAATGATAACCTATTTGTGTAGTAGGTTAATTTGTACCATAGATTATAATAATTTTCATGAGTAACAGTGTGGATTTAAATTTGGTTCAAAGCTTAGCTGTATAATCGCATGTTTTTATCGAATGAACCGAGCTAACCACTAGTCACTGTGAAGACAATCCATTATTACCTTTAAATGAAAGGAATACGATATGTCAAGCAACAAATTACCCAGTATTCTTCTTTTGGCGCTAGCCTTTTCTCAAGTTGGATACGCATCAGAAAATCCCGCTCCTCCTCAAAGCGCCGTTGATTTAAAAAATACATCGAACCAATTTTGGTGGCCAGAGAAACTTGATTTAGGTCCTCTGCGTCAACACACTGCAGAATCGAGTCCACTGGACAAAGATTTCAACTATGCTAAAGAATTTAATAAACTCGATATTGATGCTTTAAAAAAGATATTGAATTATTGATGAAAACCTCTCAAGATTGGTGGCCTTCGGACTATGGTCATTATGGACCATTTTTTATAAGGATGGCTTGGCACAGTGCAGGCACTTATCGAGTACTCGATGGTCGTGGTGGAGGCGATGGCGGTCAACAACGTTTTGAACCGTTAAATAGTTGGCCAGATAATGCCAATTTGGATAAAGCACGTCGTCTGCTTTGGCCAATTAAAAGTAAGTATGGCAATCAAATTTCATGGGCAGACCTCATGGTACTCAGTGGCAATGTCGCGTTAGAATCGATGGGATTCAAAACGATAGGTTTTGCGGGTGGTCGAACAGATGATTGGGAAGCCGATTTAGTTTATTGGGGGCCTGAGAAAAAATTTCTTGCGGATGAACGCTACAAGGAAGGTCGAAAACTAGACAATCCCCTTGCTGCTGTTCAAATGGGGTTGATTTATGTCAATCCAGAAGGACCTAACGGTAATCCCGATCCTCTTGCCGCAGCCAAAGATATCAGAGAAACCTTTGGGCGCATGGCCATGAACGATGAAGAAACGCTTGCGTTGATTGCAGGAGGACATACGTTTGGTAAAGCACATGGTAAAGCAGATCCATCAAAATGTGTGGGGGCTGAACCTGCAGCTGCGGGAATTGAAGAACAAGGGTTTGGTTGGAAAAATAAATGTGGCAAAGGCAATGGTGGCGATACGATTACCAGTGGACTTGAAGGCGCGTGGAGTGCTAGTCCAACACAGTGGACAACACAGTATTTAACTAATCTGTTTGCGTATGAATGGGTACAAACAAAAAGCCCAGCAGGTGCAACGCAGTGGATTCCAAAAGATGATGCAGCCGCTAATTTAGTGCCCGATGCACATAACCCTGTAGAACGTCATGCGCCCATCATGTTTACCACAGATATCGCGCTTAAAACTGACCCAAGTTATCAAAAGATTGCAAAACGGTTTTTAGATAACCCTAAAGAGTTCGAACTCGCTTTCGCTAAAGCATGGTTCAAACTGACACATAGAGATATGGGACCTCGAACACGCTATATTGGAAAAGATGTTCCCCAAGAAGTGTTTATTTGGCAAGACCCTATTCCGCAAGTTGATCATAAACTGATTACAGCTAAAGATGCCGAAGACCTTAAACATCAGATTCTTAAATCAGGATTGAGTGTACCCGAACTTGTAAAAACAGCTTGGGCATCAGCTGCATCTTTCCGCAGCACAGATAAACGGGGCGGTGCTAATGGTGCACGTATTCGTCTTGCTCCCCAAAAAGATTGGCTTGTTAATGATCCCGTTGTACTAAATAGAACACTAGCACAGTTAGAAAATATTCAAACTCACTTTAACCAAATACAGAAAAATGGCAAAAAAGTATCGTTAGCCGATGTCATTGTATTAGCAGGAAATGCCGGGATTGAGCAAGCGGCTAAATTATCGGGCGTAACTATTAAGGTACCATTTACACCGGGACGTATGGATGCTTCGCAAGAACAAACCGATGTCAATACATTTGCTGTTCTTGAACCCAAAGCCGATGCGTTCCGCAATTATTATAGTGCCGATAGCTTGATGTCACCGACTCAAATGCTGATAGATAAAGCGAACACGCTAAACTTGACTGTGCCTGAAATGACAGCTTTAATTGGAGGTATGCGCGTATTGAATACTAATACCGGAAATATAACGCAAGGTGTTTTAACCAGTACACCCGGCACACTGAGTAATGACTTCTTTATTAACTTACTTGATATGTCAACTAAGTGGCAAAAGTCGTCCGATTCTGAAGCTATTTATGATGGTATTGATCGAAAAACAGGTATTCTAAAATGGACAGCAACTCCAGTTGATCTTATTTTCGGCTCACACTCTGAGCTTCGTGCCATTGCTGAAATTTACGCATCAGCAGATGGAAAGCAAAAATTTGTAAATGAGTTTGTCCATGCGTGGAACAAAGTCATGATGCTAGATAGGTTTGATTTAAAATAAGTCCAATCAGACTAACAAGCAAAATAGAATGCTTCAACATCACAAGCGTTACCGCGGTAACGCTTGTAACAGCAAAAGCCCCACTTGCCCACCTTTCTCCCACCATTCCCCCCAAAAAACCAGCCGCACAGTGATCGTCAATATTGCACAAACACTAATTCAGCCAATTTGAGCGAATCCTAGCAGCATTTGAAGAAAACGCTGAAAGCATTTATTTTACTTGCCTACAGCGTTTTTCAAATAAAAAATAAGGATTTTTTAAAGCACAAAAAGCATCTTGCTTGCAATCAAGTTTTGTGGGACGATCAAGGTTACCTCATTAAAAAACTTGGTCCAAAATCAAAGCTAACATGTCATCTTTCCAGCCGGCGGATTTACGCATAAGTTCGATACTGGTGCGTTTGAGAGCAGGATTATTC
>OMIH01000144.1 GCA_900299045.1 Methylococcaceae bacterium | reverse complement strand
GGTGATGTTGCCTAACGCATAAGCCTCATTCCAGCGTATCTAGTACGCTTTGATTGAAAAAAAACCGCCCACGTAAAAAACAAGGGCGGTTTTTTTATACCTAAAAATCGCTCAATTTAAACCACCTCAGCCAAATCCCCTTTCGTTTCGAGCCAAACTTTACGATCCGCAGCACGTTTTTTAGCGAGCAGCAAATCCATCAATGCCGTAGTAGCATCAAAGTCATCAATAGTTAATTGAACTAATCGACGCGTATCGGGGTTCATGGTGGTTTCACGCAGTTGACTGGGATTCATTTCCCCTAAGCCTTTAAAACGTTGCACATTCACCTGCCCACGAATTTTTTCTGCTTTAATGCGCGTTAAAATACTTTGGCGCTCGGCTTCATCAAGGGCGTAAAACACCCGTTTACCCACATCAATACGATACAGCGGTGGCATGGCAACAAATACATGACCATTTTCCACTAATGCTTTGAAATGTTTATAAAACAATGCGCAAATTAACGTTGCAATATGATTACCATCGGAGTCTGCATCAGCCAAAATACACACTTTGCCATACCGTAGCGATTGCAAATCATCCGAATCGGGCTCAATGCCCAGTGCAACGGCAATATCGTGAATTTCTTGGGACGCCATCACTTGCGTAGATTCAACTTCCCATGTGTTTAAAATTTTACCGCGTAGTGGCATAATCGCTTGAAAATCACGCTCACGCGCTTGCTTTGCCGAGCCACCTGCCGAGTCACCTTCGACTAAAAATAATTCAGTACGATTAATATCCTGCGCAGAGCAATCCGCTAATTTTCCGGGTAGCGCAGGTCCAGCTGTCACTTTTTTGCGTACAATTTTTTTATTGGAACGCAAACGCTTTTGGGCGCTATGAATAATTAATTCAGCAATTTTCTCACCGTCGCTAGGATGTGAATTGAGCCATAAACTAAAACTGTCTTTCACCACGCCAGAAATAAATGCCACGCATTCACGCGAACTCAATCGCTCTTTGGTTTGCCCTGAAAATTGCGGATCTTCGAGTTTGACGGAAAGAACAAAATGGCAATTTTCCCACACGTCTTCAGGCGCGATTTTAACGCCACGCGGTAATAAATCTCGAATCGTACAAAATTCACGCATCGCATCCGTTAAACCCGCACGCAACCCATTAACGTGCGTGCCACCCTGCTGCGTCGGAACCAAATTCACATAACTTTCGGCAATCATTTCAGATGGATTTTCAACCGTCCACAGCACCCCCCAATCAACTGCTTCGTGTTTTGCCGCAGTGGCACCCATAAAAGGGGTAGGCGGAAAAAAATCCAAATCACCAATACGATCAAGTAAATAATCTTTTAACCCATTTTGATAACACCATTCAAACGTTTCACCAGAAAGTTCAATGTTGAGTGTGATATTGAGTCCTGCGCATAACACCGCTTTTGCACGCAAAACGTGTTTGAGTTTTGAAACGGACACTTTGGGTGAATCAAAATAGTGGGGGTTGGGCAGAAAATACACGCGTGTACCGGTATTATTTTTACCCACGGTACCTGTTTCGAGTAACTCTGTTTGTTTTTCGCCATCGGCAAAACGCATGGAATACACTTTACTGTTGCGCTTAATAGTCACTTCAACTTCACTTGACAACGCATTGACAACCGAAATTCCAACGCCATGCAAACCACCTGAAAATTGATAGTTTTTATTCGAGAATTTGCCACCCGCATGAAGCTGAGTCAAAATCACTTCGACACCGCTGATACCTTGTTCTGGATGAATATCAACAGGCATACCACGTCCATTATCACTCACCGAAATAGCCCCATTTTTGTGCAAAATGACATCAATTTGATTAGCATGTCCAGCAAGCGCCTCGTCAACACTGTTATCAATGACTTCTTGCGCTAAATGATTAGGTCGGGCGGTATCGGTGTACATACCTGGACGTTTGCGAACAGGTTCAAGACCGGTTAACACCTCAATAGCTGCCGCGTTGTATTGCGTTAAATCACTCATAATATCTAAATGGCTTCACTTCAAAAGGTAATTAAATTATCGATGGGCGTTGAGCAAATCAATGACATCGTGTGTACAAGGGCGGACACCTCGCCAGAGAAAAAACGCCTCGGCAGCTTGCTCAACGAGCATGCCTAGACCGTCAACGCTTTTATAGGCGTGTTGGGCAATTCCCCAGCGCACAAATGCAGTGGGTTGATTGCTGTACGCTAAATCGTAGCAGATGCCATTTTCAGCTAGTAAATTTTCAGGTAGCGGCGGCAATTCATCACTCAAACTCGCTGATGTGGCGTTTAAAATGACATCGAATTGCTGATTTTCTAACGCATCAAAGCCACACGCCTCACAGTGATTGTCAAAATCGTGCGCGAGTTGCAACGCTTTTTCGAGGGTGCGATTGGCAATAGTAATGCTTTTAGGTTTTGTATCGAGTAGCGGTAGCAAGATACCGCGCGTAGCGCCACCTGCTCCTAATATCAACAATCGTTTATTTTCAAGGTTCACACCATGATTGCGCGTTAAATCGGTGACTAAACCCACGCCATCGGTGTTATCGCCTAAAATTTGCCCATTTGCTTGTAAAATCAAGGTATTCACCGCTTTTGCCGCTTGTGCACGAGGCGTTTTATTCGTAGCAAATGCCCACGCCAATTCTTTGAGCGGTAGCGTACAGTTTAGACCCTTGCCGCCTTTTTCAAAAAATTCATTTACGGCAGAGGTGAAGTTTTCTGGTCTAACTTCTTGCGCAAGATAACTCATATTTTGCGCAGTTTCCTCCGCAAATAAGGCATGAATGCGAGGCGATTTACTATGATGAATGGGAAAACCTATCACAGCGTAATTGTCGGGATTGTTCATAAATAATCACTTGAAATAAAAATGCTTCTTTTAAAGTAATGCGCTCAAATCTAAATGATTTCGCACCATATTGGTAAATTGATTAATCGTATTTTCGCGGTATTGCGTGTAATCAAAGCCTTCATAATGTGGATTTACCTTTTTAAAGTACGTGGTACGAAACACATTATCATCAAAAATACCATGCACATGAGTACCGCAAACGCGCTCAGATTGGTAATAAAGCGGGTACGTTGCTAATTGCCCACCATGAATTTCATACCCTTCCACGTCAAATTCATCGAACACGCGGTAAATACCTCGCTTTAAAATTTTGGGTTCAAGATACGTCACGGTATCGGGAATCAGTCCGAACCCCTTTTCAACGCTTGGCGAATTTGATTCGAGTGCATCGCTGTCAATTAAGGTATCGCATAGCATTTGATAACCACCGCAAATACCAAAAATTACCTGCTTACCTTTCAAAATTTCAGCAAATAAACCGTTTTCTTTGAGCCAATGTAAATCCGCTATCACACTTTTACTGCCCGCGAG
>OMIH01000143.1 GCA_900299045.1 Methylococcaceae bacterium | reverse complement strand
ATAGCGTAGCGTCTCGTGGGCTCGGAGATGTGTATAAGAGACAGATACCATGTTCTTCGAGCGATTTAACCAAACTTGCCTCACCATAGCGTGGTGGTGGCTCGGTAAAATGTTGGGCAATGAGCACATCATTTAAAATCACGCTGTCGCCTTCTTGAAGGGGTGGCAGGAAGTTCTCTTTATCGTCGCCTTCTTTGGAATCGTCTTTGCCTTCCAAATACACCGCCATAAAGCCTGGCGAGGCGACTGAAGAACCGGTGGCACGAAAAACGTGTTTCCCTTCATCGCAGCTCATATCAATGGCAACATTATTGAGTGTGGCGTGAATCATTTGGCACGCGATAGTGCGTTTCCAAATCAATTCGTAGAGTTTGCATTGCTCTGCACTTAAGTACGTTTGAATTTGCGCTGGAATATGACGCGCAGACGTTGGGCGAATGGCTTCGTGCGCTTCTTGCGCATTTTTGGATTTGGTTTTATATTCGGGTGGCGTTTTGGGAATATTGGATTTACCGTAAATTTCGCCAATCAGCGAACGAATATCGGCAATGGCTTCGGCTGATAAATTCACCGAATCAGTACGCATATAAGTAATCAAACCAGCAGTTTCACCACCAATATCAATCCCCTCATACAATTGCTGCGCAACAGCCATCGTTCGTTTGGTGGTAAACCCTAATTTTCTCGCCGCTTCTTGCTGAAGTGTCGAGGTGATAAAGGGAGGTGCAGGGTGGCTTTTGCGTTGCTTTTTTTCGAGTTTGCTAACAAGTAACTTACCTTGCGCGGCATTGAGCAGTATTTTTTTTGTATCCTGCGCTGTTTGCTCGTTGTCGATGGTGAATTGACTGACTTTATTGCCATCAAGATACGTTAATTTAGCTTTAAACGCTTGATCATGCGCAAATGCAGCTGCATCAACAGACCAATACTCACGATTTTTAAACGCTTCAATTTCAAGTTCACGTTCAACAATTAAACGCAGTGCTGGACTTTGTACGCGCCCTGCGGATAAACCGCGACGAATTTTTTTCCAAAGCAATGGTGAGAGATTAAATCCCACTAAATAATCCAACGCACGACGCGCTTGCTGGGCATAGACTAAATTGAAATTGAGTTTAGCGGGTTCTGCAATGGCTTGCGTGACGGATTTTTTGGTAATTTCATGAAACGCAACGCGATGAACCTCTTTTTTTCCCACCAGATTTTTTTCGTTGAGGTATTCGAGCAAATGCCACGAAATAGCCTCACCTTCACGATCAGGATCGGTCGCAAGATAGAGAGTATCGGCAGACTTCAATGCCTTGGTAATGGCTTGCAAATGGCGTTGGTTGCGTTCGATGATTTCATATTTCATCGCAAAATCATGTTGCGGATCGACAGCACCTTCTTTGGGGATTAAATCGCGTACATGACCATAGGAGGCAAGTACATGAAAATCTTTGCCTAAATATTTTTCGATGGTTTTAGCTTTGGCTGGCGATTCAACAATGACGAGATTTTTGCTCATTTATCCATTCCATTTGATACAAAAGGCGGGCGTTTAAAAAGAGTGTTAATGCACATACGTTGGCAGTAAATCGTAAATCATATCTTCCATTCGTGCCAAAGCAAGCTCTTCATCGGGTTGATTAAGAAGGACAATAAGAACGATCCATTTTAATTTATCGAGTGTCAAACTCTCCTCTAGGGCAATGGCGCGATCTAATACCAACTCGCGGTTGACTGAGTTAAGAATGCCCGTGCGTTCTAATTGCATCAATAAATTTTGGCATTCGACATCCAAACGTTCTTTTTCTTGTGCGCTAAAAATGCGAAATGATGCCGCTGTCATAGGCTGAATATCGCTTGGCTCAATGCTAAGTGACTCCAACCACGAGAAAGCGCGATTGACTTCTTTATGCTCAAAACCCGCCTGCAGTAACTCCGTTTTTACGACATCGCTATCGGGCAGGGTTTCATGATCCTCATCCATATAATTTTCAAAAAGATACATCAGCACATCAAAAATATTTTCTTTCATAAATCCTAGTTAATTATTTTACGCGGATATAGCAACCACCAGCGGTTGCCTCGATATGCCCCTGTAGCTCAAGCATGAGAAGTTGTACGGCAATACTTTCCACAGATTGCCCTGAACTTTCGACTAAATCATCAATGGACGTTGGGCTAAACATAATTAAATTCAATAATGTTTGTTGCTCAAGGTCAAGTAATGATTGTTCTGGCTCGGAGCGTAAAAAGCTAATACGTTGTTTATATTGACTTAATTCATCAATAATATCTTGTGGGGATTCGACAAGTTTTGCGCCTTCTTTTATCATGGCATTGCAACCACGCGAAAGAGGACTGTAAATGGAGCCCGGTATGGCAAAAACGTCACGGTTTTGCTCAATGGCAAGACGTGCGGTGATGAGTGAACCACTCTTTTGAGCCGCTTCAACAATGAGTAAACCTTGACATAAACCGCTAATAATTCGGTTACGTCGTGGAAAATTATTGGCTTGCGCTGTCGTTCCCGGTGGAAACTCTGATACCATCGCCCCTCTATTTACAATTTCAAGCGCTAAGTCCTTATTGCTGGCTGGATACACGCGATCAAGTCCGGTGCCAACAACGGCGATTGTGTCGCCACCCGCACTGAGTGCGCCTTGATGTCCGGTTGAATCAATCCCCAACGCAAGACCACTGGTAATCACAAAACCAAATTGGCTCAGTTCACACGCAAAATCAAAAGCGGCTTTTGTCCCTAGTGCAGAAGGATTTCGACTCCCGACAATCGCAATTTGTGGGTATGCGAGTAATTTAGGATTGCCGCGAATAAATAGGAGTGGTGGCGGGTCGTAAATTTCTTTAAGCGCTTCTGGGTAAAGCGGGTGTGTTATTTTTAGGACATCGTTATTTTCATTAGAAAGCCACTGCAAATCGTATTCTACCGTTTGCCAATCAAATGTGAGAATACGCTCAATTAAGGTTTTTTTGATTCCCCATGCGTTTAGTGTTACTTCACTAGCACTGAAAATGTCTTCGGGGGCATGTTCTTCAATTAAGGCGGAAAAGGTTTTACACCCAATTCCTTCAATGCGTAGCAGCGCAAGCCAATATTTAATGTCGGCATCTTGGCTATTTAGTTGCATGGGTGTTTTAAACAATAAAGTGAAAGTGACAAAAAGTTTTTCATGCGGCTAATTTTAAAGTTGTAGTGAATTCAGATAGAATTAAATTTATTTAATCATTTCTAATTATTATAGTGGAGAGTTCATTGAGTATTCTAACTATTCTCGAATTTCCGGATGAACGGTTGCGTAAAAAAGCCGTGCCGGTGAAAAGCGTGGATAACACTGTCAGTCAGTTAATAGACGATATGTTTGAAACTATGTATGACGCTGGAGGGATTGGACTCGCTGCCACGCAAGTGGATGCGCACGTGCAGATTTTAGTGATTGATACCAGCGAAGAAAAAAACGCACCACTCTGTTTTATCAATCCTCAAATTCTCACTCAAGAAGGGGTGTTTGAATACAAGGAAGGTTGCCTGTCAGTGCCAAACTTTTATGAAAAAGTGACGCGTCCAGGGCTCATCACCGTTAAAGCGCTCAATCGTGACGGTGTTGAATTTGAAATGCAAGCCAACGATTTGCTGGCAACCTGCATTCAGCATGAAATGGATCATTTAGAGGGAAAATTGTTTATTGATCATCTTTCTGCGCTCAAGCGTCAACGCATTAAGACCAAAGTGGAAAAAATACATCGATTGGAAGGGAAATAAATGAGAATTATTTTTGCTGGTACACCGCAATTCGCTGTGCCTAGTCTACAGCGTTTACTTGATTTGAATCATGATGTTTGTGCGGTTTACACGCAACCTGATCGCCCCGCAGGACGTGGGCAGCAATTACAATTAAGCCCGGTAAAAACCGTAGCGCTTGCGCATAACATTCCTGTTTTTCAGCCATTAAGTTTCAAGAATGAAGAAGATTTGCATATTTTACAACAATTCAATGCGGATTTAATGGTGGTTGTCGCCTACGGTATGATGTTGCCGCAAACCGTGCTTGATGCTCCGCGTTTTGGATGTATTAATGGGCACGGATCACTTTTACCACGCTGGCGTGGCGCTGCGCCTATTCAACGCGCTGTCATTGAAGGGGATGCACAGACGGGGGTCACTATCATGCAGATTGTAAAAAAACTCGATGCGGGTGATATGCTCCACAAAGAGGTTTACACCATCAAATCAACTGACACGTCAGCGGACGTTCATGATGTACTTTCGGTGCTGAGTGCGGAGGGTCTTGAGAAGGTGTTACCTCAAATTGAATCGGGTACATTACGCATTGAGCCGCAAGATGAAACGCAAGTAACGTATGCGCAAAAATTAACAAAAGAAGAATCGCGCCTAGATTGGACGCAAAGCGCTGATGTGCTCGTACGCAAAATTCATGGACTCAATCCATGGCCCGTGGCGCATACGCTCTACAAGGGTAATCCAATGAAAATTTGGCAAGCGGAAGTCTTAAACGAAACGCATACACTTCAAGCGGGGCAAGTTCGCGCCACCCATAAAACTTTTGATGTGGCTACAGGGCAGGGATTTGTGCGTATTCATGAATTACAACTGCCCAATGGTAAGCGTATGAGTGCAAGTGCGTTTCTTGCTGCGCATGAGGCACATGGATTGGTGTTTGTGTAGCGTATCTTTTTAGCCAATAGCTGATGAAAGAATTGGTTTTTTTGGTATCGCAATAACCCAATTGCGCAATATGAAGGCTATTATGCCAGTGTGTTTTATTCTTATTTTGCCGCTTTAGGTTTCGATATCATTTTAGAGGACACCACTAACCAAGGTCGCATTGATATGGCGGTCAAGTTTAACGAGCAGGTGTATTTGTTCGAGTTTAAAGTAGTGGAATTAGTGCCAGAGGGCAAAGCTCTGCAACAACTACAAGACCGTGGCTATGCCGACAAGTACCATGGTCTAGTTCAACCCATTCACCTTATTGGCGTCGAATTTAGCAAGAAAAGCCGTAGCGTGGTTGGGTTTGAGTGGCTGTCTATTTAAATTGTCGAACTCAGGTTAATTAATTTTATGATGCTATACAAATACATGCCAGCCGAATATGCAATGAATTCAATTCAAGGTAATAACTTTAAATTAACAACAGTTGCGGAGGCAAATGATCCCTATGAATTTAAAGCCGTAAAAAATTTAGAAGGAGGGATAACTGATTTAATT
>OMIH01000142.1 GCA_900299045.1 Methylococcaceae bacterium | reverse complement strand
TTTTGATTGCACTATTTAAAACTGCGTGGCGAAAAGGGTACATCGCCTCAAAACTGAGTGATTCTAAACGATGACGAATGGAATTCATGCCCAAACGATTGGCAATTGGCGCATAAATATCTAAAGTTTCGCGTGCAATGCGTCGTTTTTTAGGAGGCAACATGACACCTAATGTTTCCATATTATGCAAACGATCAGCCAGTTTAACAATAATAACACGCAGATCCTTTGCCATAGCAAGAAACATTTTTCGTACGTTTTCACCTTGTGTTTCGGCGTGCGATTTATTGTCAATTTTTGACAGTTTTGTCACGCCATCGACAAGTTCAGCAACTTCATTATTAAATTCAAGCGCAAGCTCTGCTTTGCTCACGCCTGTATCTTCAATCACATCATGGAGAATAGCCGCTGTAATGCCATCAGCATCCATTCGCATCTCCGCCAAACTAATCGCAACGGCAATAGGATGACAAATATACGGCTCACCGGTTTTGCGAAATTGCCCAATATGCGCGGCTGCGCCAAATCGATAAGCGTGAATGCACTGCGCGACTTGATGCGGATCTAAGTAGTCTTCTAATATGCTACTTAAACGCGCAAGATGCGCTGATTCGAGTGGATGAACACCGTCGCTTGAGGCGATTGAGTTTGGCATAAGAGCAACTTGATAATTAAATTAAAATAAAGGATTCACTGGCGGATGATGATCGTGAATATCGCCCACGCGATGTAGCGCATTTACGTTAGTTTCGGTCACATGACCTGCTGCAATTTCACGCAAAGCCACAACAGTGTCTTTATCTTTACCACGAGGCACAAATTCCGTTGCACCGTGGTTTAGTTGTCTTGCACGGGTGCTAGCAAGTAAAACCAATTTAAATCGGTTTTCAAGGTTTTCTAAACAATCTTCAATCGTTACGCGAGCCATCTTTGTATCATTCCAAAAAAGTTAATAAAGTGTAAAAGTTATCTGTCTAAAATCGCGACAGCAGGTAGCGTTTTGCCTTCTAAAAATTCTAAAAACGCACCGCCACCTGTTGAGGTATAGGATATTTGATCGTTAATGCCATATTTATCAATCGCCGCTAGTGTGTCGCCACCCCCTGCAATGGAAAACGCATCACTACCCGCAATGGCGTAAGCAAGCGTTTGTGTACCGTGTGCAAATTGTTCAATTTCAAAAACGCCCACAGGACCATTCCACACGATTGTTTTAGCTGATTTTAAAATAGCGGCATAATGCGCGGCTGTTTCGGGACCAATATCTAAAATCAAATCATCAGCATCGATGTCCGCCACATACTTAATAGTGGCTTGCGCAGATTCAGAAAACTCTTTTGCACAAACGACATCCACAGGAATGGGGATATCTGCCCCTGCGGCCTTTGCATTGGCAATAAGTTGCTTGGCTTCATCAATTAAATCGGGTTCATAAAGCGACTTTCCAACTGAAAAGCCTGACGCGGCAATAAATGTATTAGCAATACCACCGCCAACAATTAATTGATTCACTTTTTGAGAAAGTGCTTGAAGAACAATCAATTTACTGGATACCTTTGAGCCACCCACAATGGCAATAACGGGTTTTTCAGGTGTTCCCAAGGCGCGACCAAGTGCGTCTAATTCATCTGTGAGTAGCGGACCTGCGCAAGAAATAGGCGCAAATTTTGCGATAGCATGCGTAGAGGCTTGTGCACGATGTGCTGTTCCAAACGCATCCATGACAAAAATATCACACAGTGCCGCCATTTTTTTTCCTAGCGCATCACTATCTTTGCCTTCACCGACATTAAATCGGACATTTTCGCATAATACCACTTCACCAGCAGAAATCGTTATACCGTCCAGCCAGTCTTTTTCCAAGCGAACCGGTTTATTCAATAACGTCGCTAAATGATCCGCAACAGGCTGCAGTGAATATTCTGGGTTATAATCGCCCTCAACGGGGCGTCCAATATGTGACATCAGCATCACAGCCGCACCGGCATTTAGCGCATATTGAATTGTGGGCAAACTGGCTTGAATACGAATATCGCTGGTTATTTTACCATTTTTGACGGGGACATTTAAGTCTTCTCGAATTAAAACACGTTTTCCTGCAAGGTCTACATCTACCATACGCAAAATTGTCATACGTTATTCTCCTTCTTTCCATTTAATAGAACAGCCAATGCTACTCAATTGTTCTTCTGGGCCATGACCGGTTTGCGCAACTAATTTCATCGCTTCAAATAAATCACGCGGGGTATTTTCTGGGGTGATTTCACGTCGACTCGAATCAAGACGACCACGGTATTGCAATTCAAAGTGTGCGTTATAGCCAAAAAAATCAGGCGTACAAATGGCACCATAGGCTTTGGCAATTTCTTGTGTTTCGTCGATTAAATACGGAAAACTGAATTGCAATTCATCGGACAATTTTTTCATGTTCTCAAACGAATCGTCTGGATAATTTGCGACATCATTAGGCATAATGGCAACGCTGTTGATGCCAAGTGCTTTAAGTTCGTTGGTATCGCGAACGATGCGATCTTTGACCGCTTTGACATACGGACAATGATTACAAATAAACATCACAAGCAGACCTTTTTCGCCCATACAATCCTGTAATGTCCATGTTTTACCATCGACACCAAGCAGCGTAAAATCGATTGCAGGTTTACCAAATTCACAAATTGGGGTTTCTAACGTCACCATAAATTTCACCTCGTTTATTTGAAATATTAAGGTGATTATATAGTGTGACGCAGAGAAAATAACTATTAACCATTGAATTTATGTTTCAAAGGATTGCAATAGAGCGCCGCTAGGGTAATGATATACCATCGTTATTTGTTTTTATTTTATTCACGTCATGCAGGAAAATCGTATGATTCAAACTATTAATTTAACTGTAACAGGCATGAAATGTGGCGGTTGTGAAACAAACATTGTAGAAAAATTAACAGCTTTAGCGGGTGTCGAAAGTGCGGTTGCCCATTTTAAAGAAAATCTAGTCAGCGTGGATTTTGATGCAGACCAAATTGATGTGGATGAATTAGAAGACGTCATTATTGCCGCTGGTTTTGGTGTTGAGTAAATAGTGATGACTGCGAATTCTTATGATTCACAGGAATTGCGTTTATCTATTTTGGGAATGCGTTGCGCTGGCTGTATTAGCGCTGTTGAGGGGGCATTAAGTTCTGTGTCTGGCGTAGAATCGGTGAGCGTCAATTTTGCGGATCATTCTGCCATCGTAAAAGGGCATCCCGATATTGATGCGCTTAGAAAATCGGTTAGATTAGCGGGATTTGATGCCGCTGTGATGGAAGGCTTTGAAGATCCAAGCGAGCAAGAGGCTCAAGAATTAGCGCGTTATCACTCACTCATGTACAAAGCAAAAATCGCAGGAGGTTTTGGCGCATTTTTAATGATAGGGGAGCATTTAGATTGGCTACCAATGATGGGGATGGCGCATAGTCAATTTTTTTGGACGGTCATTGCGGTGTTGACGTTAATGATTATGGGCTATTGCGGTGGGCATTTTTACACAGGCGCTTATCAATCCTTTCGACTGCGTCAGTATAATATGGATACGTTAATTGCGCTGGGGACAGGCTCTGCGTGGTTTTATTCTTGCGTGATGATTGATTATTACGTGGCGTTTCCCGCGTTATCGCAACATGCCTATTTTGAAGCCGCTGTCGTTATTTTAGCCTTTATTAATTTAGGTAATGCGCTCGAAACACAAGCGCGAGGGAAAACATCGGGCGCGATTCGTCAATTACTGGGTTTACAGCCACGCACAGCGCGTGTCGTGCGTGATGGTCTTGACGTAGATGTGTCTATTGAAGACGTTGGACTGGGTGAAACTTTACGTGTGCGTCCGGGTGAAAAAATTCCTGTTGATGGTGTATTAGTTGAAGGGCATTCGAGTGTTGATGAATCGATGTTAACAGGTGAATCTATGCCCGTTGAAAAAACGGTAGGGGCACATGTGGCAGGAGGAACGATGAATCGAACAGGCAGTTTTTTATTTACCGCAACGCGTATTGGACGTGATACCGCGCTTGCTCAAATTATTAAAAGTGTTCGGCTTGCCCAAAATAGCAAACCTAAAATTGCGCGTTTAGCTGATCAAATTGCAAGTATTTTTGTTCCTGTTGTGGTGTCAATTTCGGCGGTGACTTTTTTGCTTTGGCTGATTTTGGGTGGTGAGGGGGCGTTGAGTTACGCGTTTGTATCATCGATGACCGTGCTAGTCATTGCATGCCCTTGCGCATTAGGATTGGCGACACCTATTTCTGTGATGGTAGCGGTAGGGCGTGCAGCTCAATCGGGAATTTTGATTCGCAAGGGTGAAGCGTTGCAAACAGCAGGAAAACTCAACTGTATTATTTTAGATAAAACCGGCACGGTGACGCAGGGCAAGCCAGGTGTTGCAAAGGTACTTGCTTTTGGTGAATTTGATGAAACGATGGTTCTACAACTTGCCGCCAGTTTAGAATCAGGTTCAGAGCATCCGCTCGCGAGTAGTATTTTAGAAGCTGCAAAAGCACAGGCGTTGACGTTAACGCGTATTAAGCAATTTCAAGCCATTGCTGGGCGAGGTGTTAGTGGTTACAGTAAAGAGCAAGTTTTACTGTTTGGAAATAAAACGCTCATGCTTGAGCGGCACATTCCAATAGATGATTATCTTTCCGTATTACAGGCATTATCGCAATTAGGTCAAACCCCCATGCTACTTGCGGTAAATGGTGAAATTGCAGGGATTATTTCTGTTTCAGACCCCATTAAAGTTGATTCCGCAGAAGCGGTTCGTGAATTAAAAAAATTAGGTGTTCGCTTAATTATGGTCACCGGCGATAACGACATTACGGCCAATGCGATTGCAAAACAGGCGGGCATTACTGAAGTGAAAGCGCAGGTGTTGCCTGAGTATAAAGCGGCTGTTGTTCGTGAATTGCAACGGATTGGTTATTGTGTTGGTATGGTGGGTGATGGTATCAATGACGCGCCAGCACTTGCTCAAGCGGATGTTGGTATGGCAATTGGCGGTGGAACGGATGTGGCTATTGAAAGTGCTGATATTGTTATTTTACAGGGCTCGCTACTAAAAGTGGCTGACGCAATGAAGCTCTCAAGTGCTACTTTGGTCAATATTAAACAAAATTTACTGGGCGCCTTCTTTTACAACACCATTAGCATTCCTTTAGCAGCGGGTTTGTTTTATCCCTTCTTTGGGGTATTGCTCAATCCGATGATTGCTGGTTTAGCGATGGCGATGTCATCGGTGACGGTGGTGTCAAATGCCAATCGTTTGCGTTGGATGAAATTTTAACTTTGGGAGTATCACTAAAATGAAATGGCAAAAAATAAATATGGGTGTGATGTTGTTTGCGGTGGGATGGAATGTTTTGGCCGCGGATTTAACGCGCAACGATATAGAACACGCACTTAAGACGGCAGATAGTACCCATGTTGCTGATTTGCGTCGTAAAGATTTTCGGCGTTTAGATTTATCAAAACTCGATTTTCGTTATGCAGATTTATGGGGGACGGATCTGCGAGATGTGAATTTAGATGATAGTGATTTATCGAATTTAAACTTAGATTTAACAGTGATGACACGTATTCATCTTGCCCGTGCAAATTTAGAAAATAGTAGCATTTTTGGCGTCAGTATGATGGATGCCGATTTGTCTGGCGCTAATTTATCAGGCAGTCGCTTTATTGCGAATTTAGAGCGTGCAAATTTAAATCATGCGAACTTAACCAATGCGAATTGGGGGGTGGATATGAAAAATCAACCGATGGGATTAATGCGTGTGACGCTTAATAGTGCTAATTTATCGTATGCAAATTTGACGAATGCAAATTTGAATAAAGGCTTACTTAAACGCGTCGATTTGAGTCATGCAAATTTGACAAATGCGGATTTGAGTGGCGCTGATTTAA
>OMIH01000141.1 GCA_900299045.1 Methylococcaceae bacterium | reverse complement strand
TAGGGCTTGCCGAGCAAAATGCTTGCACGTCTTTATGCTGACGGAGCCATTGATTTAATTCATTTTTAATAACGGGCAAATTATCCTGCGAGCGATACCCTTTACCATGCACAATATGCACGCAACGACAGCCATCTTGCACGCTATTGTGTAGAAAATGCAGTAAATGACGCTTTGCATCATGCCCCGTCAATCCGTGTAAATCAATTTCCGCATCGACACCAAAATAGCCGCGTCGCAGTTTTTTCAACACATTATTTTGCAATCCCGCAGATAAAAAATTGAGCGAATCATAAATACCCACTGTTGTTAATTCTTCTGGATTACGCGAGCTTAAATGTGCATCGAAATTCACTTCAAGCGGTTTTGGATAAGGTTTTGGTCTTGGTAATTGCGATTGTGGCGTGATTTTATCTTGCTTGATGGCTTGCACACGCCCGACAGCTTGACGAAAGAGATTATCGTCGTTTTCATGCTGATTCGCTGTCATCAGCGTGTTAAACGGTTCTTTCTTGTCCATTGAGCCAAGTTTGTAAAATTAATTGCGCCGCCAGTTCATCTTGTACTGCCCACAATTTGGTGGCATTAACGTGGACATCATCAAACAATAATTGCTTTGCTTCAAACGTAGAAAGCATTTCATCTTGCTGATGAACGGGTAAATTGAATCGACCGTTCAATTGACGACAAAATTTTAACATACGCAGTGTCACAGGATTATCTGTGCCGTCATGTTGGCGTGATATGCCAACCACAAAGCCAATGGGTTGCCATTCTTTCACAAGCCCTTCAATGGCTTGCCAATTTGGTGATTCATTGGGTGAGCGCAAGGTTTGAAGCGAATTCGCCGTGGCGGTAGTTAACTGCCCAACTGCAACGCCAATTTTTTTAGTGCCAAAATCAAAACCTAAAAAAGTATCTTGCGTTTGACGCATCAATGGATCTTTACGCATGACCCGCGCCATGAGTTAATTTATTGATATCAATACCAATTTGACTTGCCGCCATGCGCCAGCGCAAATCAATAGGCGTATCAAATAAAATCGGTTCACCAAAAGGTGTATTCAGCCATGAGTTCGCTAAAAATTCTTGCTCAAGCTGCCCTTTGCCCCAACCCGCATACCCCAACGCAACAAAATAACGCTCAGGTCCCTCACCTTTCGCAATAGCTTCAATAATATCGCGCGAGGTGGTCAGTGACATGGTATCTGAAATCGGCAGGGTAATTGCCCATTGCCCCCCTGTCGTATGTAACACAAATCCCCGCTCTTGCTGAACGGGTCCCCCCATATAAACAGGCGTTTCCGCTGCTGACATGGACGAGATGGGAATATCCATTTGCATGAAAATTTCTTTGAGTTTCATGTCCGATTGACGATTAATCACAATACCAAGCGCCCCATCCGCATTGTGCTGGCACAAGTAAATAGCCGTTTGCGAGAAATGACTATCCGCAAGCGTCGGCATAGCGATAAGAAATTGATTATTTAAATAGTCCGTGTCATTCATCATGTTTTATGTATGTCTATTTTTATTTTAACAAGGGGAAAGCTAGTGGGTTGTGATGCCAGATTGATCTGAAAAACGCCACACCCGCGTAATAATTAACACATCTAGTTCTTTAAGTAAATCAACAGGCAAGGCAGGAAATGGCGCACTCATACGCACAATGCGTTTCGCCGCTTCGTCTAAAGCAGGATTGCCCGATGATTGGTTGATACGAATACTGTAAACACTACCATCGGCTTTAATACCCACATCAAGCGTCAGTGTACCGGAAAAATCCTTTTGCATGGCAACTTCGGGATAATTCATGTTTCCTGTGCGTTCTATTTTTGTTTCAAAATCTTTCAAATATTGCGCTGCAACGTATTTATTAGCATTGACCGAATCAATAAATTTCAAACGCTGCGAGGAGGTTTGCATGGTTTGTTGACGAACCTCATTGCCTAATTGACTGATTTGCTGCTGCAATAGTTCAGGTGATAAACGGGGCTTTTGAGTTTCGTCTTTTTTAACTATGTCGGTTGATGGTAATGATTTTTTATGCTCAGTTGCGACAGGCGACTCCACTTTTTTGGCGGCTTTGGCTTTTACTGGCAACTTCGACGCATTTACCGTTTTTTGACGCGTCACTTTTTCTTCTACTGCTGGCGTTGCATTGCTTGCCACTTGATTTTCTGTTGCAATAGTTTTCGCCTCGTTGGGTCTTTTTTGCGCTGGTTGGGTAATCAGCGTAACCTCCATGAGCTTAGGTGCTTTTTGTTCACGCATCGGAATCTTGAGCAGGACATCAAAAATAAAGATGCCATGCAAAATGATCGCTGCCGCTAGCGTGATAAATACCTTCATTTAGCCACAATGGTATGAATATGATCCATCAAAACGCCCGCAATATTGAGTCCAAATTGCGCATCTAATTCCTGCACGCACGTTGGACTGGTCACGTTAATTTCCGTCAGCGTATCACCAATGACATCTAAACCAACAAAAATCAATCCTTTCGCTTTAAGCGTCGGAGCAACTTGACTGACAATCCAGCGATCACGCTCAGTTAGCGGTCGACCTTCTGCGCGCCCGCCAGCGGCTAAATTGCCGCGTGTTTCGCCTTGCTGAGGAATACGTGCAAGCGCATAAGGAATCGCTTCACCATTGACCACAAGAATACGTTTGTCACCGTCTTTAATCGCTGGCAAATAACGCTGCGCCATGATGTAGCGTTGATTGTAATTTGTCATCGTTTCTAAAATAACGCTGATATTGGGGTCATCTAATCGCAAACGAAAAATCGATGTCCCGCCCATACCATCAAGTGGTTTTACAATAATATCGTGTTGCTCTTCTAAAAATTGACGAATTTGAGTCGCCCGACTCGATACTAGTGTTTCTGCGCAACATTGCGAAAACCACGAGGTAAAAAGTTTTTCATTCGCATCGCGCAATGATTGCGGTTTATTGACCACATAAACGCCCGCCTCCTCCGCTCGCTGCAAAATTGTTGTGGCATATAAAAACTCGGAATCAAATGGCGGATCTTTACGCATTAACATCACGTCAAGTTCAGATAAGTCAATGACTTGCTCGCTAATAAAGTGATACCAACACGACGCATTACGCTCAACGGTGAGTAGGCGTGTTCTTGCATAAGCACGTCCATTACGCAAAAAAAGATCCCCCAGTTCCATGTAATAAAGCTGCCATCCACGGCGTTGCGCTTCAAGTAACATGGCAAAACTGGTATCTTTTTTGATGTTAATGTGGTCAATACTGTCCATGACCATACCGAGTTTAATAGACATTGGCGTTTTATCTTCTAAGTGAATTAGTGTAAAGTAGCGGTAATTATATCGAGTTTATTATTTACCTAGAAAAGAAATTTTGGTATAAAGCCAGATTATATTTTAAATTTATACAGCTACAGAGGTTTTTCATGTCAAGAGTATGTCAAGTTACGGGTAAACGCCCGATGACTGGAAATAACGTTTCACACGCAAACAACAAAACAAGAAGACGTTTTTTGCCTAATCTTCAACACCACCGTTTTTGGGTTGAAAGCGAAAACCGTTGGGTACGTTTACGCGTATCGACAAAAGCAATGCGCATTATCGACAAAAATGGCATTGATGCCGTATTAGCGGATTTGCGTAAAGCAGGTCAAAAAGTTTAACCCTTATATTTTGAAAGGATAAAAT
>OMIH01000140.1 GCA_900299045.1 Methylococcaceae bacterium | reverse complement strand
TAGATTTTGGTATACAATCAATAATTGCCCCTTCTTTTGCTGATATCTTTTATAATAATTGTTTTAAAAATGGACTGTTGCCTATCGCGCTTGATGCGGATACGGTGGATGCGTTGTTTAAAGAATTAACCGATGATTATGCGTTAACCATTGATTTATCTGCACAAACTATCACCACACCAAGCGGCAAAGTGATTGCTTTTACAGTGGATGAAAATCGCAAATTCCGTTTACTCAATGGACTTGATGATATTGGTTTAACGCTACAACAAGCCGATAAAATTCACGAATATGAAGCACAACGCGCAAAACGTGCGCCTTGGTTGTTTAGAGAAATTTCAATTTAAAAAATCAAAAGGATTTATACATGATAAAAAAAATTGCAGTGTTACCCGGTGATGGGATTGGAACAGAAATTGTCGAACAGGCAATTAAAGTGTTGAATTTTCTCAACACGGATATGGCGTTAGGATTTGAGTTTGAAAATGGGTTAATTGGTGGTGCGGCGTATGATGTGCATGGCACACCTTTTCCACAACAAACTATTGATTTAGTCAAACAAGCTGATGCTATTTTGCTCGGTGCGGTGGGTGGCTATAAATGGGAATCGCTTGATATTTCTGTTCGCCCAGAAAAAGGATTATTGGGTCTGCGCTCCACATTGAATTTATTTTCAAATTTGCGTCCCGCCATTTTGTATCCACAACTTGCCGATGCGTCAACACTCAAACCGGAAGTCGTTTCAGGTCTTGATTTAATGATTGTGCGTGAATTAACAGGCGGTATTTATTTTGGTCAACCGCGTGGTGTGCGTGTCCTTGAAAATGGTGAGCGTCAAGGTTTCAATACGGCAACGTATACAGAATCTGAAGTGCGTCGCATTGGGTATTCGGCTTTTAAAATTGCCCAAAAACGTCATAAAAAATTGTGTTCAGTGGACAAAGCGAATGTACTGGAGTGTACCGAGTTTTGGCGCGAAATCATGATTGATTTAAGCAAAGAATACCCTGATGTAACGCTTTCTCACATGTATGTTGACAATGCCGCGATGCAACTTGTTCGTGCGCCTAAACAATTTGATGTAATTGTCACCAGTAACTTATTTGGTGACGTGTTGTCAGATTGTGCATCAATGTTAACAGGATCGATTGGTATGTTGCCTTCTGCGTCACTAGACGACCACGGCAAGGGAATGTATGAACCCATTCACGGTAGTGCGCCCGATATTGCAGGTCAAGATATGGCGAATCCACTAGCGACGATTTTATCTGCCGCAATGATGCTCCGTTATACCTTCAACAACGAAGAAGCCGCATTGCGTATAGAAAAAGCGGTAAATGATGCGCTGGATTCCAATGTGCGTACGGCTGATATTTACGCGGCAGGTATGCAAAAAGTCAGTTGTTCACAAATGGGTGATGCTGTTGTGTCTGCACTCAAAAAGAGAGGCTAGGCAATGACCAAAACATATAATATTGCGGTTGTTGGTGCAACAGGCGCTGTGGGCGAAACAATGCTCTCTATTTTAGAGGAGCGTAATTTTCCTGTCGGTGAGGTATATGCGCTAGCGAGTGCAAATTCCGTCGGTAAACGCGTACCTTTCAAAGGCGGCACACTGAAAGTTGAAGATTTAGCGACATTTGATTTTTCAAAAGTGCAAATTGGGTTATTTTCACCGGGAGCATCGGTTTCGGAAATTTATGCGCCCATCGCGGCGGCGGCTGGTTGCGTGGTAATTGATAATACGTCGCAATTTCGCTACGACGAGGATATTCCACTCGTGGTGCCTGAAGTCAATCCACAAGCGATTGCGCAATATAAAACACGCGGCATTATTGCAAATCCGAATTGCTCAACAATTCAAATGCTCGTGGCATTAAAACCCATTTATGATGCGGTAGGGATTACGCGCATCAATGTAGCGACTTATCAAGCGGTATCGGGAACAGGCAAAGAAGCTATTGAAGAATTAGGGCGTCAAACGTCCAATATTTTCAATTTGCAGCCTATTGAAGCGAGTGTCTACCCTAAGCAAATTGCGTTTAATGTCTTGCCGCAAATTGATGTGTTTATGGATAATGGCTACACCAAAGAAGAAATGAAAATGGTGTGGGAAACCCAAAAAATCATGGGGGATAGCAACATTTTAGTGAATGCCACGGCTGTGCGTGTGCCTGTTTTCTATGGGCATTCTGAAGCGGTGCATATCGAAACGCGCGATAAAATTAGCGCTGCGCAAGTGCGCGAGTTGCTTGAAAAAGCCGATGGCGTGACGGTTGTGGATGAGCGCGTGAATGGGGGATATCCCACTGCGGTGACGCATTCAGCAGGTCATGATGCCACGTTTGTTGGTCGAATTCGTGAAGATATTTCACATCCACATGGTATTGATTTGTGGGTCGTGTCGGACAATATTCGCAAAGGCGCGGCTCTCAATAGTATTCAAATCGCTGAAGTGTTAATCCGCGATTACCTCTAAATCGTATCGTGGTAGGCTATTTTTAAAAATAAGGTGAAACGGTTTTATGCCTCTTATTAGTTTTATTGTGACGTTTTGGCTGATGATATGTTCACCAGTCGCTTTTGCAACAGATATTACGGTTTCTGTGGATCGTCATCCGAT
>OMIH01000139.1 GCA_900299045.1 Methylococcaceae bacterium | reverse complement strand
TAAATGAGTTGTAAATTTGATGAAATTATAAAAACTGAAAAATCACAACATATTGAAATTAAAATAGATTTTAAAAAATTAAACATTGAGCATCGCGTTTTAGATATGTTTAGAGATTGACTGTACGTTCAAAATAGGTCGATTGGGTTTGTTATGATATCTAATTTAAAGAACCATTAATTTAAGACACACATTTATCCTCTTTTTGCCCAGACTATTTTCATTTGTTTACAAATTGCGCCCACCATCAATGTATTTGATCACTGAAAAGAAAGAAAACAGTAATAATCCTGCTTTTTTAGTTGTGCCACTGCCCAAAATCGCGTATTTTCTTTAAAATACAGCATCTATTGTTTTTGTTTTCCATACAAAAACAACTTTAGGAGAATTTTTCATGCACATTTTAATAAGCAATGATGACGGCTATTTAGCGGAAGGGTTGATTGCGCTTGCAAACGCCTTACGTGAGCACGCCACCATTTCTGTTGTCGCACCTGATAAAAATCGCAGTGCGGCTAGCAATTCGTTAACGCTAGATATGCCACTTCGCGCCACATTAGCGCATAATGGTTTTACAAAGGTGGATGGAACACCAACAGATTGTGTGCATCTAGCGATTACAGGATTGCTCGAACATGAGCCTGATATGGTATTTGCCGGTATTAATCATGGTGCTAATTTGGGTGACGATGTGCTCTATTCAGGGACGGTTGCAGCGGCGACAGAAGGTCGATTTTTAGGACTTCCTGCTGTTGCCCTGTCGCTTGTTGGTGATCATCCTTCGCATTTTGATACAGCCGCCCAAGTAGCGGTTATCTTACTCAAACACATCTTAGCGAATCCTCTCCCCAGCAACACCATTTTAAATGTGAATATCCCCGATGTGCCTTTTCATGAATTAAAAGGATTTAAAGCGTGCCGTTTAGGGCAACGTCATAAATCTGAACCGATTATTTCCAGTGAAGATCAACGTGGTCGACGTATTTATTGGGTAGGCGCCGCTGGCACGGAGCAAGATGCGGGCGAGGGAACTGATTTTTATGCAATTAATAACGGCTATGTATCCGTTACGCCACTACAACTCGATTTAACATGGTATGAGCGTATAGAAACACTAACCAACTGGCTACCCAAGGCAGTGCTATGATGCAGAGTCATCTTCAAGGCGTAGGCATGACCTCGCAACGCACGCGTGACCGTATGATTCATCGACTCTCTGAGCAAGGAATTACCGATGAGCGCATTTTACACATTATGCGCACCACACCGCGCCATATTTTTATTGATGAAGCACTCGCTTCACGCGCTTATGAAGATACCGCACTGCCTATTGGTTACAATCAAACTATCTCGCAACCTTACATAGTGGCGAGAATGACTGAATTGCTCATTGAGAACAAAGAGTCACTCAGTGATATACTTGAAATTGGAACGGGCTGTGGCTATCAAACTGCGATTTTGGCGCAATTAGCCGATAATGTGTATTCTGTTGAGCGACTGTTGCCACTCCAAAAAAAAGCTAAGGCGCATACAGAATTATTAAAGTTAAAAAACATTCGCTACTTGCACAATGATGGCGGCTGGGGATGGGAAGACTACGCGCCTTATGAAGGTATTTTAGTCGCCGCTGCGCCCAATGAGATTCCTCAAGCCTTGCTAGAGCAATTAGCCATAGGTGGCGTTATGATTATTCCCTTAGTCAATCAAGACGATGGCACACAATCCTTAAAGCGTATTACGCGAACAGAAAGCAGTTTTCAAATCCAAGAAGTCGAACCCGTGAGTTTTGTACCATTTTTAACAGGGAAAGAGTAACCATGTTTCAATCACTTTATGACAATACCTTGCGCTGGGCGCGTCATAAACACGCAACGCGTTATTTGAGTTTTGTCAGTTTTGCGGATTCCTCTTTTTTTCCTATTACACCACTGGTGATGCTTGTCCCTATGGTGCTTGCGCAACCGAGCAAAGCGTTCTCTTTTGCGCTACTCACAACGCTCTTTTCAGCGATGGGGGCAGTCCTTGGCTACAGTATTGGGTATTTTTTGTTTGAAGCACTCTCTCCGTGGCTCGAAACGACACATTATTGGGCAGACTACCTCTCTGCTAAAAGCTGGGTGGCAGAATGGGGCATTTGGGCAGTGTTAATTGGTGGCTTTCTACCCATTCCCTACAAAATTTTCACGATTGCAGCAGGCTCACTGAGTATGAGTTTGCCGTTATTTTTGCTCATCTCAACACTGGGTCGAGGTGCACGATTTTGTATCGTAGCCTTTTTATTAAAATGGGGAGGAGAGAGATTCGAAGCCAAATTACGTCAATATATCAATGAGATTGGATGGGGCGTTATTGCGCTTGTTTTACTGGCTGCTTTATATCATTTTTTGAAAGGGTAAAATGAAATGAAACGTTTTTTTTCGCTTGCCATCACATTGATGAATCAACTCACCTATACGCAAAAGTTTTTGGTGTTATTGTTGATTTATTTACCTGCAACTGGCGTGATGTTTGTGAGTTTAAACGCTAATTTTTTGCAAATTATCCAAGCCACGCAACTGGAATTACAAGGTGTCAGTGTCATAAAACCACTCACGCAAACCATGCAGCATATTCATCAACACTTAAGTACCACAACACTCGTACATGATGATTTTATGCACCACGAAGAAACGAAAATTGAAAAAGAGTTAGGTGAGAAAATTGCGCTAGTTGAAACACGTCTGCCTTCCGATTCGCTACTTAATCACAATGGACTTCAAATCAATAAAGAATGGCGCAACGTCAAAACGGATTGGCATGG
>OMIH01000138.1 GCA_900299045.1 Methylococcaceae bacterium | reverse complement strand
TTTCAAGCAGAAGACGGCATACGAGATAGCGTAGCGTCTCGTGGGCTCGGAGATGTGTATAAGAGACAGGATTGATTGATTTTTAATCTTGGGGATAACAGTAATTATTGGAAGGAGCCGCAGGCTCTTTTTTTTTGAGTAAAATCAAGCGAGGACATCATGAAGCAGGCGCCAGAACATCTGCTTGCGTTAATTGAACCGGTGGTTGAAGGTTTAGGTTATGACTGTGTTGGCGTGGAATATAATCCGCATCCAAAGCACGGACTGTTACGCATTTATATTGACCATGAAAATGGTATTTTAGTGGATGATTGTACAAAAGTCAGTCATCAAATTAGTGGCGTTTTAGACGTTGAAGATCCTATTATTGACAATTACCATTTAGAAATTTCGTCACCTGGTGAAGATCGTCCTTTTTTTAAAGTACGCCAATTCAGTCAGTTTTTGGGTAGTACGGTGATGGTGAATTTATTTGCGGCAGTGAATGGTCGGCGCAAAATTACAGGCAAAATTGTACATGTTGAAAATGACGTGATTACATTAGAAGAAAACGCGCAATCATTTGATATTCCCTTTGCGGCAATGAGCAAAGCGCGTTTAGTTCCCAGTTATCTACTCAATAAAGGAGGACGTAGTGGCAAATAGAGAAATTTTATTAGTAGTCGATGTTTTTGCTAATGAAAAAGAAATAGATAAAGAAATCGTGTTTCAAGCTATTGAATCCGCATTGGAGGCAGCAACGATTAGACGTTATGGTGGCAATATTAAAGCGCGTGTCACCATTGATCGCAAAACGGGTGATTATGTAACACACCGTTGCTGGGATGTTGTTGCGCCAAATCCAGATTTGCCACGCGACGTTGAATTTCCCACAAGCCAAATTTTGTTAGAAGTCGCCCAATTTGATAATGACCACGTCAATATTGGCGACGTTATTTATGAAGAAATTGAATCGGTGGGTTTTGGTCGCATCGCTGCGCAAACCGCCAAACAAGTCATTATCCAAAAAGTGCGTGATGCTGAACGCAGTAAAATTGTTGAGGCTTATCGCTCACGTGTAGGTGAATTGATTACCGGTGTTGTAAAGCGTATCGAAAAAGGCAGTGTGTATATTGATTTAGGTGGACACATTGAAGCCTACATCGCTAAAGAAGATATGATTCCGCGCGAATCGATGCGTCTTGGTGATCGTATTCGTGGCTACTTAAAAGAAGTACGCCTTGAAAGTCGTGGTCCACAACTGTTTGTTAGTCGTACGTCACCTGAGTTACTCATGGCACTTTTCCGTTTGGAAGTGCCCGAAATTGCAGAAGGTACTATCAGTATTATGTGCGCTGCGCGTGACCCAGGATCGCGTGCAAAACTTGCTGTCAAAAGCAATGATCCTCGTTTGGATGCCGTAGGTGCATGCGTCGGTATGCGTGGTTCGCGCGTTCAGTCGGTGACGAATGAACTTGCTGGAGAGCGTGTAGATATTATTATTTGGCACCCAAGTGAAGCGCAATTTGTGATTAATGCGATGTCACCGGCTGAAATTCAGTCAATTGTAGTGGATGAGGATAAGCACAGCATGGACTTAGCCGTCGCTTCAGCCAATTTATCGCAAGCCATTGGTCGAAATGGTCAAAATGTTCGCTTGGCAAGTCAGTTAACAGGGTGGGAGCTTAATGTAATTGACGCATCGAAAGCAGAAGAAAATAGCGAAGCTGAAGCGAATAAAATTATGCAATTGTTTATTGATCAACTAGATATTGATGCAGAAACCGCTGCGATTTTAGTGGAAGTCGGCTTTAATACGGTGGAAGAAATTGCGTATGTGCCAGCCAATGAATTACTTGAAATAGAGGGCTTTGACGCAGCATTAGTCGAAGAATTACGCAGTCGTGCAAAAGATGCCCTATTAATTAGTGCTATTGCTGCTGAGGAAAGTATTGAAATCGCTCAACCCGATGCGTCATTGCTGGGAATGGATGGGGTAGACAGTGAATTGGCATACGAACTAGCAAGTCAAGGTATTGTGACCATGGATGATTTAGCTGAACAATCTGTAGACGATCTCTTAAAATTTACAGGGATTGATGAAGACCGTGCAGCGAAGTTAATCATGAAGGCACGTGAGCCTTGGTTTGCTCAGTCAGCAAGCGCATAACGAGGAGACAAGAATATGAGTAAGAAAACAGTACGCCAATTAGCCGAAATTATCAAAATTCCGTTAGATCGTTTATTAGTTCAGTTAAAAGAAGCGGGTTTGAGAGCCTCTAGCGCTGATGATGAAATCAGTGAAGATGAAAAATCAAAACTTTTAGCGCATTTGAGACACCGTCATGGAAAAACAGCGTCTGAGGGTGAAAACTCACCTAGTCGC
Organism: Methylococcaceae bacterium; assembly: GCA_900299045.1. Taxonomy (GTDB): domain Bacteria; phylum Pseudomonadota; class Gammaproteobacteria; order Methylococcales; family Methylomonadaceae; genus UBA10906. The sequence goes on along the minus strand of OMIH01000138.1, from coordinate 4,514 downwards.
GTTGTATTAAAACGTCGAAAAGTCAGTGAACTCAAGCAAGTAAGCGTTCCAGGCAGTGCCACAAAAACCATTAGCGTGGAAGTGCGTAAACAAAAAACGTATATCAAACGCACAGAATCCAAAGAGGTTGAGTTGGAAAAAAATGACGTTGTAGCGCCCGTGACCGACGCTCATAGTGAATTAGTCACACCGTCAGTGTCTGCGATAGAGTCTTTAACCAGCAGCGAAAATGTAGCGATAAGTCAAGAGATGCCAGTTGAAAAAATGAGTAGCCAGCCCGTGAGTACACGTCACGAATCAGAATCCGTTACACCTGTTGACGTCGAAAAATCGGTTGAGCTAACGCAAGAAGATCAATCCGCCGCCACTACTGCGTCTAAAGTTAAAAAAGCGGTTATTCTTGATACGGCTGATTTTGAATTAGAACCTGAAGTTGTGCTGGAAGCGAAATTTGCAGTAGCAATTAAACATGACAAAAATGTCAAACAAGATAAAGCAATTCGCGCAAAAGAATCTGATGAGCTGCGCAAAAGCCAATTAGAAAAAGAGCAGCGTTTAGAAGATTCGGTGAAGCGTACAGCAGAGAAAGTACGTCAGCAAGCCGCAGCTAAGCAAAAGAATACCGTTAATCAACAAGCTGCTCGTCCCGCACAAAATGGTGCAAAATCCGCGCAAAATCAACCAGCACGAGCATCTCAGCAAAACGGCAACAAGCCTCAAGCAGGTGCTAGCGTTACTGCAAAACAGCAAGAGGCGACCAATAACCGTATGCGTCGTCCTGCGAAAACGGCAGATAATGGTAATTATTCATCAGGCAAAGACGCAAAACGCAATAACGCAGGTGGCAATAAGAAAAAGGGCGCAAAACAACAACCTCAGCGAATTATTCAAAATGATAGCAAGCATCAATTTGAAATGCCAAGCGCACCCATTATTAAAGAAGTCACTATTCCTGAAATGATCATCGTTTCAGATTTGGCAAATAAAATGAGTGTGAAAGCGGCATTGGTGATTAAGCACTTAATGAAGCTCGGCATCATGGCGACCATCAATCAAAGTATTGATCAAGATACGGCTGCAATTTTGGTTGAAGATATGGGGCACGTTGCTGTCATGCAAAGCGATGATGATTTCGAAAAAGAAATGCTCGCTGAAGTGACCGAAGATGAAAATCATCCCGAACTACCACGTGCACCCATTGTCACTATTATGGGTCACGTTGATCATGGTAAAACATCACTACTCGATTATATTCGTAAAACACGCGTTGCCGCAGGTGAAGCGGGGGGGATTACACAACATATCGGTGCTTATCAAGTGAAAACCGATCACGGTTCTGTGACCTTCCTAGATACACCAGGACACGCTGCATTTACAGCCATGCGTGCGCGTGGGGCAGATGTGACTGACGTTGTGATTATTGTTGTTGCGGCTGACGATGGTGTGATGCCGCAAACAAAAGAAGCCGTTGAGCATGCGCGTGCTGCAAATGTGCCCATTATTATTGCGATGAACAAAATGGATAAGCCAGGTGCGAATCCAGATAAGGTGATGCAAGAATTATCTGTTATTGATGTTATTGCTGAAGAGTGGGGCGGTGATGTCCAATTTTTGAAGATTTCAGCGAAAACCGGTGAAGGGGTTGATGATTTAATTGAATCGTTAATTGTCCAAACCGAAATTTTAGAGCTCAAAGCCCCTGTTGCAGGTGCCGCGTCAGGTATTGTAATCGAGTCGCGTCTTGATCGGGGGCGTGGTGCGGTGGCAACGGTTCTGGTGCAACGTGGGACACTTGAAAACGGTCAGATGGTGCTTTGCGGTCATGAATATGGTCGTGTTCGTGCGATGTTCAATGAAAACGGCAAAGCCATTAAAACAGCCGGTCCTTGTGAACCAGTTGAAATTTTAGGGTTATCTAGCACGCCTAATGCAGGTGATGAATTTTTAGTCGTTCAAAATGAGCGTATTGCTAAAGAATTAGCAAAACATCGTGAAGACAGAAAACGCTTTACTCGCCATGCTGCGCAACAAGCCTCAAAACTCGATGAAGTCTTCTCAAAAATGACGTCAGGCGAGTTAGCGTCGGTGAACTTAGTTCTCAAAACCGACGTACAAGGCAGTTTAGAAGCGCTTCGTAGTTCATTAATTGATTTATCAAATGATGAAGTAGAAGTGAAAGTAGTTTACGGTGGTGTGGGTGGTATTAACGAAGGCGACGTGAATTTAGCGCTTGCTTCAGGCGCGATTTTGATGGGCTTTAATGTGCGTGCAGACGCAACGTCACGCCGCATGATTGAAGAGCGCGGTGTTGATTTACATTACTACAGCATCATCTATGAAGCCATCGATGAAGTGAAAAAATCCATTAGTGGTATGCTTGCACCTGAAATCAAAGAGCAAATCGTTGGTTTAGAGCAAGTGCGTGAAGTATTCAAATCACCTAAATTGGGCGCTATCGCGGGTTGTATGGTCATTGACGGTTTTGTGAAACGTAACCTGCCCATTCGTGTATTGCGTGAAAACGTAGTGATTTATGAAGGTCAATTAGAATCACTTCGTCGTTTTAAAGACGATATTGCTGAAGTTAAAATGGGCATGGAATGTGGTATTGGCGTAAAAAATTACAACGACGTGCGTGCTGGCGATCAAATCGAGGTATTTGAGCGTATTGAAGTTAGACGGGAACTGTAATGGCGAGAGAATTTGGTCGTCACGCTCGCGTGTCTTCACAAATGCAAAAGGAGTTATCGTTAATCTTGCAACGCGAGATTGACGATTCCCGCTTGGGATTTGTGACCATCAACGAGGTGATAGTAACAAAAGACTTGGCGGTGGCAAAAATTTATGTCACCGTCTTAAATTCAGATGAGGCTGGCAAAAAAGCCAGTACGCGTCTGCTTAATGATATGTCGCCTGTCATTCGTCATGCGTTAGCTAAACGTATGCGACTGCGCCATATTTCAGAACTGCGTTTTTATTATGATGATTCGTTTGATACGGGAATGCGTGTTGCAGAATTATTAAGTGATGCAAACCCAACCCCATTAACATCTTAATACCGTTTTTGGAGTAAATATGAAAGTAAAGCAAATGGGTTTTACACTTGTTGAATTGCTTATTGCCTTGACGATTGTCGGTATTTTAACCAGCATCGCCTACCCGCATTATGTGCAATATATTCAAAAAGCAAAACGCGCAGAAGCACAGGCGACGCTGTTCAGTTTAGCCAGTGCTATGGAGCAGTGGCGACTTGAAAATAATAATGAATATACAAATGCGACGTTAGGTTCGGGAGCAAGTGCTATTTTTGCTAATCAAGTTCCCGTTAATAGCAGTGCAACGAAAACATATTCACTGAGTGTTGTGGCAGATAAAACCACGTATACGCTAACAGCAACCCCTGTTTTACCACAAGATGCCGATGAATGTGGCACATTAACCCTTAATTCTACTGGCATTAAGGGAGCAAAAGGCGTAGCGCCCGATACGCAGCATTGCTGGGAATAATGAAATCGTTGACTTTACCTAGGTGGCTCTATAGAATTGACGTAGCTCGAAATTGCTTTACCGTTATGCTTATCTCTACGAAGTTTTAGTTATACTGCTCGTCCTGTTAATCCATGAAGTAATCGTAAATTTCACAGCGCCACCGCCTGAAAAGGCTTATCATCAAAAAATTTTAAAAGGCTACAAAAATGGCAACAGGTACAGTTAAGTGGTTTAACGCTGAAAAAGGTTTCGGTTTTATTCAACAAGAAAGTGGTCCGGATGTATTCGTTCACTTCCGTAATATCAATGGTTCAGGCTTCAAATCACTTGATGAAGGACAAAAAGTCCAATTCACCGTGACTCAAGGTCAAAAAGGTCCACAAGCTGAAGATGTCACATTAGTGTAATGTCTTTGGGTTGTTAAAAAAAAGCCGCTAAGTTTAAAGACATAGCGGCTTTTTTTATGTTTGATATTTTATAAATTACCCAGTGCGCGTTGCAAACGCAGTGCCGCTAAGGCTAAATCATAAGTAGCTTGATGCCAATTTTGATAGCTTGTCGTACGCAAATCCTCAGCGTGAATCACATCTGTATGCGTGGCTAGACCTTGCTGATAGCGATCATTCATCACTTTACTGTTTTCATTGGCTTGTGTAATCGCTTGCTGTGCGACGGTAATGCGTTGCTGGGTTTCTTGACTTTCAAGCCATGCTTGGCGAATTTGAAGTTGAATTTGTTCTTGTAGTGTTTCTTTTTGCTCTTGCAGCGCTAAAGCTTGGCGCGTCAAAGAATCACTTTTATGCGATGTCGTACCATCAAACGCTTTCCATTCTACGCCTACATTGGCTACCCAGAGTCCTTCATGAGCTTGATAGTGGTTTTGCTGATAATTATAGCCGCCATTTGCGCTAATTTGCGGCAATAAATCCGCTTTAACACTTTCTTTTTGTGCCTCTAATTCATCGATTTTTTGTGTTAGCACGAGTAACTCGGGGCGATTTTTGAGTGCGTTGTCTGTTAACGTT
>OMIH01000137.1 GCA_900299045.1 Methylococcaceae bacterium | reverse complement strand
TCTGAACGGCAAGGACGCTTGATCGATCGAGATCAGTCTGGTTCGATGGAGCAAAAGAAACGTGAAGGCTATTTTTAGAAATAATAATGCAAGTCATTTAGCAACTTATAGGGTCATTAATTTTTCTAAAGAAACTCAATATTTAAGTGTTAGAAAAATTTTTGCGTATTAGGTATTACTATGTTGAGCAATTCAGTAAAGATAATTTTTTATGGATTATTATGTCTATTAATGATAGTATATATATCATATAAAATATTTAAACTATTTATTAAAAATAGTTATTACACCTCATATTAAGGGCGAATAAAATGAAGTTACAACTGCAAATTAGAATGAATGAAAAATTGTTCATTAAAGATCCTCAACAAACTGAATTAGGAAAAAAGATTATATTGCATAGCGTGCAATTGATTCATGACGAGGGGTTTGAGGCTTTTACATTCAAAAAATTAGCCCAAAGCATTGGTACGACCGAAGCGGGAATTTATCGTTATTTTGAAAATAAACATCGAATTTTAATTTATATCACTGCGTGGTATTGGAGTTGGCTTGAGTATCAAGTGACTTTTCATTTAAACAATATTTCAGATCCAATTATCAAACTTAAGAAAACAATTACGTTATTAGCAACCCCAATTGATGACAGTATCACCACAACGTATGTAAATGAGCGCATTTTGCATCAAATCATTATTACTGAAGGCACAAAAGCGTATTTAACAAAAAAAGTGTCTATTGATAATAAAGATCATCTATTTAAACCCTACAAAGATCTTTGCGCAAAAATGGGTAATATAATTTTAGAGTGCAACCCAAATTATCCTTATCCAAAATCATTGTCCAGCACCATTATTGAAATGGCGCATTTTCAAAGTTTCTTTATGTATCATTTACCTTCGTTAACAGATTTCGGTGATGAAAAAAACGAAGCAGATATTGTTGTGTTTCTCGAATCCTTAGTTTTTTCCAGTTTAAATATCGCCCATTAGTCTCAATCATCTACTTTTTTGAGGAGGTATTATGTTGCGCAAAATATTAATCGCTAATCGGGGTGAAATTGCAGTGAGAATTATTCGCGCCTGCGCTGAAATGGGTATCCGTTCAGTTGCAATTTATACTGAAGCAGATCGTTTTGGTTTGCATGTAAAAAAAGCGGATGAGTCTTACTTCATTGGTAGTGAACCTATTGCAGGTTATCTGAATATTTATGCACTCGTGGATTTAGCAGCAGCAACAGGTTGTGATGCAATACATCCAGGTTATGGTTTTCTTTCCGAAAATGCGCAATTTGCGAGAGTTTGTAAAGAAAGGGGAATTATTTTCATTGGTCCTGAAGCGGATGTAATTGAAAGAATGGGTGATAAAACTCAAGCACGACAAGCCATGATTACGGCAGGAATTCCTGTGACGCCTGGCACAGAGGGAAATTTAGAGAATGTAGAACAAGCGCTTGAGGCGGCAGAAAAAATTGGTTATCCCATTATGCTTAAAGCCACATCGGGAGGAGGTGGGCGTGGCATTCGCCGTTGCGATTCATCTGCTGAGCTAGTAAAAAATTATGAACGAGTGATATCTGAAGCGACCAAAGCGTTTGGTAGTGCGGATGTGTTCTTAGAAAAATGCGTTGTGAATCCACGACACATAGAAGTTCAAATTTTAGCTGATTCGCATGGCAACACCATTCATCTCTACGAGCGTGACTGTTCAATTCAACGTCGTAATCAAAAGCTCATTGAAATAGCACCGTCACCGCAACTTGATGAGGCGCAACGTCAATACCTTGGTGGTCTTGCTGTTTTAGCGGCTAAAGCAGTGAGTTATACAAATGCAGGCACCATCGAGTTTTTATTAGACGAAAATGATCGTTTTTACTTCATGGAAATGAATACACGTGTGCAAGTTGAACATACAATTACCGAAGCCATTACAGGTATTGATATTGTAGAAGAACAAATTCGCATTGCGGCAGGATTAACTTTACGATTTAAACAGCATGAAATTTCTCGTCGTGGTTATGCGATTCAATTCCGCATTAATGCAGAAGATCCTCAAAATGATTTTTTACCCAGTTTTGGTCGCATTTCTCGCTATTATGCCCCAGGGGGACCTGGCGTGAGAACAGATACAGCAATTTACACTGGGTATGAAATTCCTCCTTTTTACGATTCTATGTTAGCTAAAGTTATCGTTAATGCAATGACCTGGGAAGATGTGATCAAGCGCGGCGAGCGAAGTTTAAAAGACATGGGATTGTTTGGCATTAAAACCACGATTCCTTATTACCTTGAAATTCTCAAACACGACGATTTTCAAAAAGCGAATTTTAATACAGGTTTTATTGAAAAATATCCGGAACTCATTCATTACTCAAACAAACTTCAACCTGCTGAACTCGCAAAAGTGATTGCAGCAGCAATGGCCGCTCACACGGGTTTGTAATTTATTTAGGGAAAACGACAATGCAAAAAGTTCATTTAACAGACGTTATTTTACGAGATGCACATCAATCTTTAATTGCAACACGTATGCAAACAAGTGATATGCTGCCAGCTTGTAAAATGCTTGATGAGATTGGTTATTGGTCGCTTGAATGTTGGGGAGGAGCGACATTTGATGCTTGCTTGCGTTTTTTAAAAGAAGATCCATGGGAGCGTTTACAAAAATTAAAAGCTGCTTTGCCAAAAACGCGTTTGCAAATGTTATTGCGAGGGCAAAATTTACTGGGTTATCGGCATTATAGTGATGATGTTGTCCGTGCTTTTATTGCTAGAGCAGCTGAGAATGGTATGGATGTGTTTAGAATTTTTGATGCGTTAAATGACGTTCGAAATTTAATCACGGCAATTGAAGCGACAAAATTATCAGGTAAACATGCTCAAGGAACTATTTGCTATACCACAAGTCCAGTGCATAACATTGGCGTGTTTGTGGAGCTTGGTAAATCATTGGCAAATTTAGGTTGTGATTCGATTGCAATTAAAGATATGGCAGGATTATTAACGCCATACGCCACTAGCGAATTAGTGAAGGCACTCAAAGATAAGGTGGATTTGCCTTTGCATTTACATAGTCATTCTACGTCCGGTCTTGCTGAAATGTGCCAAATTAAAGCAATTGAAGCAGGTTGTGAGCACGTTGATACAGCACTTTCTTCGTGGTCAGGTGGTACAAGCCATCCCCCAACAGAAAGTTTAGTGACTGCGCTGAAAGGAACGATTTATGATACTGAACTCGATTTAGAAAAACTAAAAGAAGTAAATGATTATTTTGCAGACGTTCGCAAAAAATATCGTCGTTATGAAAGCGAGTTTACAGGCATTGATACCCAAGTACATGTCTTTCAAGTTCCCGGTGGCATGATTTCTAATTTAGCCAATCAACTCAAAGAACGTAATGCTTTAGATCGTATTAGTGAAGTTTATAAAGAGATTCCTTTAGTTCGTAAAGACTTGGGCTATCCTCCGCTAGTGACGCCAACCTCACAAATTGTTGGGACGCAAGCTGTTTTAAATGTATTGACAGGCAAGCGTTATGAAACGATTACAAATGAGGTAAAACGGTATTTGCAAGGAGGATATGGTAAGGCACCTGCAAACGTGGACAGTAATTTAAAAAAGCAGGCTATTGGTAAAGAAGAGGTTATTGATTGTCGTCCAGCTGATTTGCTCAAGCCTGAATTTGAGAATTTACGCAAAGAAATTGGAGAAATCGCTCTAAATGATGAAGATGTATTGAGTTTTGCCATGTTCCCTGAAGTAGGTAAACAATTTTTAGAACAGCGTTTGCAAGGCTTACTCGTTCCCGAATCATTAGAAGTCGAAGTAAAATCATCTGACCATTCAGCTGCACCTACGGAATTTAATGTTGCGTTACATGGTGAATCGTATCACATCAAAGTCACAGGCGCTGGTCCGAAAAATCAAACATTGCGTCATTTTTATTTTATGGTTGATGGAGTGCCCGAAGAAATTGTCGTTGAAACACTTGATGAAATGGTACTGGAAGGTGGGATACAGGGAGCAGTCAAGAATAAAATTTCGAGTAAAAGAGCTAAACCAAGAGGCAAAGGGGATGTAGTCGTTAGTATGCCTTGCAATGTCATTGACGTTTTAGTAAAAGTAGGTCAAAACGTAGTTGAAGGACAAGCATTATTAATTACTGAGGCAATGAAAATGGAAACCGAAATTACCGCACAAATAAACGGTACGGTAAAAGCGGTACATATAGTTAAAGGGGAGCCGGCTAATCCTGATGAAGTGTTAATTGAGATTGTGTAGTGTTTGCATGTGTGTTGTGTGTATTTTATTTCGTGAAGTTTTTGAGTTTATGTAATCAGTATTCATGTTGTTATCATTTTTAAGACGGTGTCGAGGAGAAGGCAGTGAAAACGTTAACCAAAGAATTGCAAGCAGCTATTACACCAGACATGGCATTGAGCTTATTAATAGAGGGTAATCGTCGGTTTATGAATAACTTGAAAGCAAACCGTAATTTACTCGAACAAGCGAATGAAACGTCCGATGGACAGCATCCATTTGCCGTTATTTTAAGTTGTATTGACTCGCGTACATCAGCAGAACTGATATTTGATCAAGGGTTGGGGGATATTTTTAGTATACGAATTGCGGGTAATATCTTAAATGAAGATATTCTCGGTAGCATAGAGTTCGCATGTAAAGTGGCCGGTTCAAAAATTATTGCCGTTTTAGGACATACGCGGTGTGGCGCTATTAAAGGCGCATGTGATCATGTCGAGATGGGAAATTTAACCGCGCTACTTTCAAAAATTCAGCCAGCTATTTATGATGAAAAAACTGAAATACAGAATCGAAACGCTAGCAATA
>OMIH01000136.1 GCA_900299045.1 Methylococcaceae bacterium | reverse complement strand
TAATTTTCACTCAAGTTTGCGTATTACAAGTCATTTTGCTGGTAAAATAGAATTTTATTTTTCATTTGGAGAAAAGCTGTGTTCAGAGGAACCACTATACTTTCAGTGCGGCGCGACGGAAAAGTCGTTATTGGCGGTGATGGACAGGTCACGTTAGGCAATACCGTCATGAAAGGCAACGCGCGTAAAGTTCGTCGTATTTATCACGATAAAGTAATTGCTGGTTTTGCCGGTGCAACAGCAGATGCGTTTACGTTGTTTGAGCATTTTGAAGGTAAACTCGAAAAGCACCGTGGTAATTTAACACGCGCCGCAGTGGAAATGGCAAAAGATTGGCGTACAGATAGAGCGCTCCGCAAACTTGAGGCTTTGCTTACAATTGCTGATTCTAAAACGTCGCTAATTATTTCGGGAACAGGTGATGTCATTGAACCTGAATCAGAATTTGATTTGATGGCGATTGGCTCGGGTGGCTCATTTGCACAAGCGGCTGCGCGTGCGCTACTTGAAAATACTAATTTAAGTGCGCGTGAAATTGTCGAACGGTCGCTTAATATCGCAGCGGATATTTGTATCTATACCAATCACAATTTGCGTATTGAAGAATTAGATGCTGAACCTGTTGAACCTAAAGAGTAAAAACGTATGACTCAAATGACACCTAAAGAAATTGTAAGTGAACTCGACAAACATATTATCGGTCAAGCCAGTGCAAAACGCTCAGTCGCCATTGCGCTGCGTAATCGCTGGCGTCGTCAGCAAATTTCAGGCACGTTACGCGATGAAATCACACCAAAAAATATTTTAATGATTGGTCCAACAGGCGTGGGTAAAACAGAAATTGCCCGTCGCCTTGCAAAATTAGCTAATGCGCCATTTATTAAAATTGAAGCCACAAAATTTACCGAAGTAGGCTATGTTGGTCGCGATGTAGAGTCAATTATTCGTGATTTAGCGGATACAGCCGTTAAAATGACGCGCATGGCTGAAATGGAAAAAATGCAAGCGCAAGCCGTTGAAGCCGCTGAAAATCGTGTACTGGATATTCTTATTCCTCGCGCAGAAGGTTGGGCACCAGCGGATTCTGAAAATGGCGATGCAACGCGTCTTAAAATGCGTCAAAAATTGCGTAATGGGGATATTGACGATAAAGAAATTGAAGTTGAAGTGCAAATGTCCATTGGTGTTGAAATTATGGCGCCACCGGGAATGGAGGAGATGACCAGTCAACTTCAGGGTATGTTCCAAAACATGGGCACAGACAAAACAAAATCACGTAAAATGAAAGTGCGAAAAGCACTGCAAGTGTTGCAAGATGAAGAAGCTGAAAAACTGGTCAATGAAGATGAAATTCGTCTACGCGCTGTTGAATCAGTTGAACAACATGGCATTGTGTTTTTAGATGAAATCGACAAAATTTGCAAACGCTCAGAGCTAGGTGGTGGCGGTGGTGAAGTATCGCGTGAAGGCGTTCAGCGGGATTTATTGCCTTTAGTTGAAGGGAGTACGGTGAGTACAAAATACGGTGCAATTAAAACAGATCATATTTTGTTTATTGCTTCGGGGGCGTTCCATGTTGCAAAACCATCAGATTTAATTCCAGAATTGCAAGGTCGTTTTCCTATTCGTGTTGAATTGAGCGCGTTGTCAGCAGAGGATTTTGTGCGTATTTTAATCGAACCCAATGCGTCGCTCACCGAGCAATATATTGCGCTACTGGGGACAGAAGGCGTGACGTTGTCGTTTGCTGAAGATGGTATTAAACGCATTGCTGAAATGGGTTGGCAAGTCAATGAAACAACCGAAAACATTGGTGCGCGACGTCTGCATACGATGCTAGAAAAATTATTAGAAGACATTTCGTTTCACGCCCCCGATTCACTCGACAAAAATATTGTCGTTGACGCGGCGTATGTGAATAAATATCTTGGTGAATTAGTGCAAGATGAAGATTTAAGTCGTTATATTTTGTAAACGTTCGATTTTATTTCAAGCATAAAAAAACCTCGCCTAGCAATGACTAAGCGAGGTTTTTAATTATTGAATAAGTTAAATTTATTTTTTCACTTCTTCAAAATCAGCGTCGATAACGCCATCATCTTCAGCAGGTTTTGCATGGTCAGCATGGGCGTGTTCACCGCCTTCATTCGCTTGTGCGTAAGCGCGTTCTGCTAATTTGCCTGATAATTCCGCTAACGCTTCAGTTTTCGCTTCGATATCGGCTTTATCATCACCTTTAAGCGCTTCTTTCACCGCTTCAATGGCTTTTTCGATGTCCGCTTTTTCATCGGCAGTGACTTTGTCGCCTAAATCTTTAACAGATTTTTCTGTCGCGTGTACTAAACCGTCTGCGTGATTGCGTGCTTGTACGAGTTCAGCAAGTTTGCGATCTTCATCCGCGTGCGCTTCTGCGTCTTTGATCATACGTTCAACTTCTTCATCCGATAAACCACTTGATGCTTTGATAGTAATCGATTGTTTTTTGCCAGTTGCTTTGTCTTTTGCTGATACGTTCAGAATACCGTTCGCGTCAATATCAAACGACACTTCAATTTGCGGCACACCGCGTGAAGCAGGGGGGATGTCAGATAAATCAAAACGACCTAATGATTTATTAGCATTCGCTTTTTCGCGTTCACCTTGAAGAACGTGAATGGTCACAGCGGTTTGATTGTCTTCAGCTGTTGAGAATACTTGTTGCGCTTTGGTTGGAATGGTCGTATTTTTTTCAATCAACTTAGTCATAATGCCGCCCATGGTTTCAATACCGAGCGACAAGGGAATCACGTCAAGCAAGAGAACGTCTTTAACATCACCCGCTAAAACGCCTGCTTGAATCGCCGCGCCTAATGCCACCGCTTCATCAGGGTTCACGTCTTTACGTGGTTCTTTACCAAAGATTTTGCTAACCATTTCCTGTACTTTTGGCATACGGGTTTGACCGCCAACCAAAATGACGTCGTGAATTTCCGATGCCGATACGCCAGCGTCTTTTAACGCTAATTCACAAGGCGCTTTGGTACGCAAAATCAATTCTTCAACTAATGATTCTAATTTTGCACGGGTTAATTTTACGTTTAAATGTTTAGGACCTGTTGCATCAGCGGTGATGTAAGGTAAGTTCACATCCGTTTGCTGACTTGAAGATAATTCAATTTTAGCTTTTTCAGCCGCTTCTTTTAAACGTTGCAACGCTAATGGATCGTTATGTACATCAACGCCTGTGTCTTTTTTGAATTCATCTGCTAAGTATTCAATGACGCGTGAATCGAAATCTTCACCACCAAGGAACGTATCACCATTGGTTGCTAATACTTCAAATTGATGTTCGCCATCAATTTCAGCAATTTCAATAATAGAAACGTCAAAGGTACCGCCACCTAAATCATAAACCGCAATTTTAGTATCGCCTTTGGGTTTATCCATACCAAAAGCAAGCGCAGCTGCAGTTGGCTCGTTGATAATACGCATCACTTCAAGACCGGCGATGCGACCAGCATCTTTGGTTGCTTGGCGTTGTGAGTCATTAAAGTAAGCAGGTACGGTAATAACAGCTTGCGTGACTTCTTCACCTAAATACGCTTCAGCATCTTTTTTGAGCTTCATTAAAACGCGGGCTGAAATTTCAGGTGCCGCCATTTTTTTGCCGTGAACTTCGACCCACGCGTCGCCATTTTCTGCTTCAGAAATTTTGTAAGGCACCATGTGGATGTCTTTTTGTACGACATCTTCTTTGAATTTGCGCCCAATCAACCGTTTGATGGCAAATAAGGTATTTTGTGGATTGGTAACAGCTTGACGTTTTGCAGATTGACCAATTAACACTTCATCGTCATTGCTAAAAGCAATAATTGATGGAGTAGTTCTTGCGCCTTCGCTATTTTCGATTACTTTGACTGCGCCATTTTCAAGGACAGCCACACACGAGTTGGTGGTTCCTAAATCGATACCGATAATTTTAGCCATAATGAATTTGCTCCGAAGAATTTTTTAAGAAAGAAATGGGTTAATTTTTACGTCTTATTTAAGAATATAAGGCGGGTTTATCAAATTTCAAGTGCTTAGTCAGCGGCTTTTGCAACCACTACCATTGCAGGGCGCAGAAGACGACCGTTGAGCATATACCCTTTTTGGAATACGTTAACGACGGTGTTTGGCTCTGTGCCTTCAACGACTTGCATCACCATGGCTTGGTGATGGTCTGCATTGAACGGTAAACCGACGGGGTCAATGGTGACGACATTGAATTTTTCAAACGCATTTTCAAATTGTTTAATCGTCAACTCGCATCCTTCACGAAAACGCTTTACTTCCTCGCTTTCACCGGTGGCTAATTGCATACCCATAAATAAACTATCAAGTACAGGCAGTAATTCTTTTGCAAATCCATTGAGAGCGAATTTATGGGCATCTTCAACGTCTTTTTGTGTGCGACGTTTTAAGTTTTCCATTTCCGCTTGGATACGCAATGCTTTATCCCAATTTTCTTGGCTCGTTTTTTTCGCTTCTTCAAGTTCTGCTTTTAACTCATCAATGGTGTATTCGTGTTCGCCAACTTCTGTGTGCATTGCATGTAAATCGACTTCTTCATCGAGAAGATTGCTGAGAATCTCTTCATTTGTACTCATGTAAAATTTTTCCTATGAAAATGTAAAAATAACGATGATGTTTAAAATGGGGATGATTCATTTAAGATTCAAGGCGTAAATCAATAATTTTATGAATTTATCGATGCAAGAACAGCGCAATCCTTTTAAAATCGCTTATAATAATAAAGAGTTTAACTTTTATTTCTTTAAATGTGATGAAACGATTACGTTGGCTGATGCTCGTGACAGTTGTTTTTTATAGTGTGCAGAGTGTTGCTAAAAATGTATCATCACCAATGCAATGTGTGGCATTTAGCCCTTATGTGAATACGCTTTCGCCCAATAGTGGTTCTGCGCCAAGTGCTGTATTGATTGACGCATTGCTAGGAAATATCGTTAAGCAAACGCCATTTCGATGTATTATGACGTATGGTGTTTTAAATGGTTTAGAGGCTATTTTTCCTATTGCAAAGCAGCGCGGTATACACGTCATTGCGATTTTGTGGATTGATAAAGATAAAAACGTAAACACCGATTCCATTTCGCATGGGATTGCGCTAGCAAAGCAATATCCGGATACAATTGTTCGGTTAAGTTGTGGTTCTGAGTTACGAACGCGTCACGATAATGCGTTTGATGATGAAACGCAGCGTTGTCTAAATGCTTTGCGTGAGGCTAAGGTGCCTCAGCCAATAGGGGTAATTGATACATGGTGGGAATGGTGTAATCGAATGCAACCTTGCCATCAAAATCGATTTAGTGAACAAGTCGACTGGATTGGAATTAATGTGTTTCCATGGTGGGAGAATAAACATTCTGGCTTATTTCCCTGTATTCCTGCGCAAGATGCCGCCAATTTTCATTTGGCACGATGGCAAGAAGTGAAAAAAGTACATCCTCATCAAGAGGTGATTTTAACAGAATTTGGTTGGCCAAGTGCGCTTCACAATCCATTACAATCTAACAATAAAACGGGTGTGTCGTGTGCTAGTGCAAATGATAAACAGCAGCACGATGTGATTGCGCAAACATTTAAAAAATTAAAACAAAAAGCGATTTCTGGCGTGGCGTTTGAAGCCTTTTCAGAAAATTGGAAAACCGATGAAGAAGGGGAAACAGGGCATGACTGGGGGCTTTGTGATGGTCTACCGCCTTATGCTTGCCATACTTCTTTGTTGCATCTTAACCCGTAAATTTATTCATTTCATTGAGAAAATTCAGCGTGAAATTATTTTTACTTACACTCAATGCGTTGTGTTTAGTATTTGCTTCGCAGATGAGTTACGCGCGTCATGCTGCTATTTTGATTGATGCGAGCAATGGCAATGTGCTACATGACGTTGAGGCGACGCATTCTTGGTATCCCGCGTCATTGACGAAATTGATGACACTTTACGTCACGTTTGATGCCCTAAGCAATCAGCAAATTCATCTTCATGATGTCATGCGAACCTCCGAGCATGCTGCAGCGCAACCTAATAGTAAATTAGGTTTGCATCACGGTGAGCATTTAACAGTGGAGGATGCCATTTTAGCGATTATTACGCGTTCTGCTAATGACGCAACAGTCGTACTTGCTGAACATTTAGCGGTAACAGAAGATAATTTTGCAGTACGCATGACCGCCAAAGCGCACTCAATGGGTATGTATAATACCTATTTCATGAATGCAACAGGCTTGCCTAATGATTGGCAAGTGACCACAGCGCGTGATATGGCTGTCCTGGCATGGAAAATACAAAGACAGTTTCCTGAATACTATGGTTATTTTTCCGCACACAGTTTTCAATTTAAAGGACATGAATGGCAAGGTATCAATAAATTTACGGCAACCTATGAAGGTGCGGAAGGGATGAAAACAGGTTTTACCTGTGCCTCAGGCTACAATTTAATTAGTTCTGCAACGCAACAGGGGCGTCGTTTAATTGGTGTTGTGTTAGGCGGTCACACCAGTGTTGAGCGTTATAATTTGATGGTTAACCAGATGAATCACAGTTTTGCTGGCGATTACGCGGTGATAGGAAATATCAATACCATGGCAACCAGCAATGCAGGTATTCCGCCTCATCAGCTAGAGTGCGGCAGTGGTGCGGTGCATAGTGAAGAGCATGAGGCTACTCATTATAAATCTCACCGAGGAAAAGGGCGAAATTTAGCGCAGTCGCTTAAAGTCAAACCCCGTCATACGCGACGTGCGCATCACTGAAAGTGTGATAATATCGAAAATTGTTAATGACCAAACCGGCATAATTTTGTATAGTTGCCAAAGATTTTTAACAACGGGATGTGTCTTTAAGGGCATCCCGTTTTGCATATAAGAAGGAACGTACTTTAATGAATTCCGCACAACTCGTGTTAGAAGATGGCAGCATATTTACTGGCATATCAATAGGCGCTGAAGGCTGTAGTGTCGGTGAGGTCGTTTTTAACACCGCGCTAACGGGATACCAAGAAATTCTCAGTGATCCCTCCTACGCACAACAAATTGTTACGTTAACTTATCCTCATATTGGCAATGTTGGTACAACCGATGAAGATGATGAGTCGCGTGGTGTTTTTGCAAGTGGTCTTGTGATTCGTGATTTGCCTTTGTTAACAAGCAATTGGCGAAGTAAAAAAACATTGCAACACTATTTGCTTGATCATAACGTGGTAGCCATTGCTGATATAGATACGCGAAAATTAACCCGTTTGCTTCGTGATAAGGGAGCACAACGTGGCTGCATTATTGCCGGTGAAAATACGTCTATTGAGCAAGCAAAAGCCGCTATTAACGCATTTTCTGGATTAAAAGGGCTGGATTTAGCCAAAGAAGTAACAACAGCGGACAGTTACGAATGGACGGAAAATACATGGAATTTACGCCATGGGCATTTGCCAGCACAAAATTTAACCAAACACGTTGTTGCGTATGATTTTGGAATTAAACGCAATATTTTACGCTTGCTTGCGAATCGTGGTTGTCGCGTCACAGTAGTACCTGCTAAAACACCCGCAGTTGCGGTGTTATCACTTAAGCCAGATGGCGTATTCTTATCAAATGGTCCCGGTGATCCAGAGCCCTGTACTTATGCCATCGAAGCCATTAAAACTATTTTAGAAACCAAAACGCCTGTGTTTGGTATTTGTTTAGGTCATCAATTGCTTGCGCTCGCTAGTGGAGCAAAGACGCTTAAAATGAAATTTGGGCATCATGGCGGTAATCATCCCGTACAAGAAAAATCGACAGGGCGTGTGATGATTAGTAGCCAAAATCACGGTTTTGCTGTTGATGAATCAACATTGCCTTCAAATGTGGTGGCTACCTATCACTCACTATTTGATGGTAGCTTACAAGGTATTAAAAGAACCGATTGCCCTGCGTTTAGTTTTCAAGGTCATCCAGAAGCAAGCCCCGGTCCTCACGATGTCGAAGCCTTGTTTGATGAGTTTATTGAATCAATGGATGCAAGATAAGACGTGAGCATTTCTAAGAGCCTAACCCTTTCATCTGACATCGTTTGACGTTGCAGTCGTCATGATTAGCGCTACTTAATATTTAAAGAACAGACTTAAACTTATACAAAATCACTCAACGTATAAAATAGACAATGCCAAAAAGAACTGACATAAAATCCATTTTGTTATTAGGCGCAGGACCCATTGTGATTGGTCAAGCGTGTGAATTTGATTACTCAGGTACCCAAGCCTGCAAAGCCTTGCACGAAGAGGGATATCGCGTTATTTTGGTGAATTCCAATCCTGCGACGATTATGACCGATCCCGATATGGCAGATGCCATTTACATCGAGCCTATAGATTGGCAGACGGTTGAAAAAATTATTGCAAAAGAGCGCCCCGATGCCATCTTACCCACAATGGGTGGGCAAACGGCATTGAATTGCGCACTCGCCTTAGATGAGCATGGTGTACTTGCAAAATATAACGTCGAGATGATTGGCGCAACCAAAGAAGCCATTAATAAAGCGGAGGATCGTCAACTGTTTAACGATGCGATGGCGCGTATCGGTCTTGAAGTGGCGAAATCAAAAACCGCGCATTCTATGGAAGAAGCGCTAGAGGCACAAAAAGAGGTAGGGTACCCAACGGTGATTCGTCCTTCGTTTACCATGGGCGGCAGTGGTGGCGGTATTGCATACAATAAAGAGGAATTCGTTGAAATTTGTGAGCGCGGTCTGTATTTGTCACCGACGAACGAATTATTGATTGAAGAGTCTGTTTTAGGTTGGAAAGAGTACGAAATGGAAGTCGTGCGTGATTCAAAAGACAATTGTATTATTATCTGCTCGATTGAAAACTTTGACCCAATGGGCGTTCACACAGGGGACTCCATCACCGTTGCTCCAGCGCAGACGCTGTCGGACAAAGAGTATCAAATTTTGCGCAACGTATCGCTTGCGATTTTGCGCGAAATTGGTGTCGATACAGGCGGCTCAAACGTACAGGTTGCCATCAATCCTGCTGATGGGCGTATGATCATTATTGAAATGAATCCACGCGTATCACGCTCTTCAGCATTAGCCTCAAAAGCGACCGGTTTCCCAATTGCAAAAGTAGCCGCGAAGTTAGCGGTAGGCTACACGCTCGATGAATTGCAAAATGAAATCACGGGGGGCAAAACGCCAGCATCGTTTGAGCCGTCAATTGATTATGTCGTAGTTAAAGTCCCGCGTTTCACCTTTGAAAAATTTCCACAAGCCGACGATCGCCTAACCACGCAAATGAAGTCTGTTGGTGAGGTGATGGCGATTGGACGTACTTTTCAAGAATCGCTCCAAAAAGCGCTACGCGGTTTAGAAATTGGAATTAGTGGATTAGATGAAATTGTCGATTTATCGGCGGATGATGCTGGCGATAAAATGCGTCGTGAAATGCGTCATCCCGGTCCAGATAGATTGCTTTACGTTGCAGATGCTTTCCGTAGTGGAATGTGTCTTGAGGAAGTGCATGAATCGAGCAAAATTGATCCATGGTTTTTAGCGCAAGTGGAAGATTTAGTATTAACTGAAAAATCACTTTCAACGAAAACGCTGTCAACGCTCAAAAGCGGTGAACTGTATCGCCTCAAACGCAAAGGATTTTCAGATTTGCGTTTAGCAAAATTACTCGACGCCTCTGAAACAGAAGTACGCAACACACGCCATAAGCAAAATGTGCGTCCTGTTTATAAACGTATTGATTCATGTGCAGCTGAATTTTCGTCTGATACCGCTTATTTATATTCAACCTATGAGGAAGAATGTGAAGCGCGTGTATCTGACAAAAAGAAAATTATTATTCTAGGTGGCGGCCCTAATCGTATTGGGCAAGGCATTGAATTTGATTATTGCTGTGTGCATGCCGCATTGGCTTTGCGTGAAGACGGTTATGAAACCATTATGGTGAATTGTAATCCCGAAACCGTTTCAACGGACTTTGATACATCAGATCGTCTCTATTTCGAATCATTGACCCTAGAGGACGTGCTTGAAATTGTGCACATTGAAAAGCCAATGGGCGTCATTGTTCAATATGGTGGTCAAACACCGCTTAAACTTGCACGTGCTTTAGAGGCGGCTGGTGTGCCCATTATTGGTACATCACCTGATTCGATTGATTTAGCTGAAGATCGTGAGCGATTCCAAAAATTGTTAGAGCGTCTGGGATTAAAGCAGCCGCCCAATGCTACTGCTCGCTCAACTGAGCAAGCTATGAATGCCGCACGAGAGTTAGGTTATCCGTTAGTGGTTAGGCCTTCTTATGTTTTAGGTGGTCGCGCTATGGAAATTGTATTTAATGAAGAAGGGCTGCAGCGTTATATGAAAGAGGCTGTTAGTGTTTCAAATGATTCACCTGTTTTGCTTGATCGTTTCCTTGATGATGCTGTTGAGATGGATGTCGATGCTATTTACGATGGCGAGCGTGTATTGATTGGTGGTTTGATGGAGCATATTGAGCAAGCTGGTGTGCACTCTGGTGACTCCGCGTGTTCTTTGCCGCCTTATGATTTGGCGCCTGCTTTGCAAGATAAATTGCGTGAACAAGTGGCTAAAATGGCTGAAGCGTTGGGTGTTCGTGGTCTGATGAATACGCAATTTGCGATTCAAGGCGAAGATATTTATGTATTAGAAGTCAATCCTCGTGCATCACGCACAGCCCCTTTTGTATCAAAAGCTACGGGGTATCCGTTAGCTAAAATTGCCGCAAGAGTGATGGTTGGGCAGACATTGACACAGCAAGGCATTACGCAAGAGCGTATTCCAGAGTATTTTTCAGTCAAAGAAGCGGTTTTCCCCTTTGTAAAATTTCCTGGTGTAGATCCTTTGCTCGGTCCAGAGATGAAGTCAACAGGTGAGGTGATGGGTGTGGGGAAAACGTTTGGCGAAGCGTTTGCCAAATCACAACGTGCCGCTGGTGTGGATTTAAGTCATAGTGGGAAAGTGCTGATTAGTATTCGTGATAAAGATAAAGCAAAATTGCCTGAAATTGCGCGTATGCTGGTTGAGAAACAATATGAAATTGTGGCGACAGGGGGCACAGCAAAATGCTTAAAAGAAGCGGGGGTTCCCTGTGAGTTTGTGTATAAGGTCAACGAAGGGCGACCTAATACGGTTGATATGATTAAAAATGATCAAATTCAGTTGATTATCAATACAACCGAAGGTAAAAAAGCCATTTCTGATTCATTTACGATGCGTCGTGAAGCCTTGCAGCATCGCGTGACTTATTATACGACGATGGCAGGTGCACGCGCCGCTTGCTTTGCGCTTGGTGAGCTTGATGCAGGCGATGTAAATTGTTTACAAGATTTGCACAAAAGCCTTAATTAAACATAAAAAAGTGGGGTAAAGTGAAACTTGTCGCCCACTATATCAATTATTTGGAGTATCAACGATGAGCAAAGTGCCTCTCACTGTCAACGGTGCAGAAAAATTGAAAGCGGAATTAGAAGAATTAAAAACAGTGGTGCGACCGCGCATCATTAACGCTATTTCCGAAGCACGCGCACATGGCGATTTAAAAGAAAATGCGGAATATCATGCGGCAAAAGAGCAACAAAGTTTTGCTGAGGGGCGTATTAGTGAGATTGAAGGCAAGCTTGCTAATGCACAAATTATTGATGTCACTAAAGTAGATGCAAATGGCAAAGTCATATTTGGCGCAACAGTTGAAATTGAAGACTTAACAACCGAGAAGCGTTTTATTTATCAAATCGTTGGTGAAGATGAAGCCAATATTAAAGAGGGGCGTATCTCTATTGGCTCGCCTATTGCTCGCGCTTTAATTGGTAAGTTTGTTGACGATGTCGTGACGGTAAAAGCACCTGCAGGTGATGTAGATTACGAAATTATTTCAATTTCGTACGTTTAAAAAAACGGAGAGTTAAAGTCAAAGATAAAAAGAGCTTTTCATCTTTGACTTTGTGCCAACAAAATTTTATTTGTTTGGGTTAAGCCTATAAATAACAATTACTTGCCCTATAGATTGTATAAGTTGCGCCATGGTTTCACTGCAGATTTGCTCGCTGATGACGTGACGTTCATCACGTTCAGCGCGAATTTTAACCTTAATCAATTCATGACTATTTAGTGCTAATTCAATTTCGGCCAACACGCTTGTTGTTAAACCTGCTTGACCTATCATCACAACGGGTTTTAAATTATGCGCCTGTGATTTCAATTTTTTCTTTTGTAATGTATCCACGCTTTTCTCTGTTCGAACTGATAATAAATTTTAATTCTACACTAAAAAGGGTGAATAATGGCACGAAGTAAAAGTAGTAATCGCTGGATGCAAGAACATTTTGATGATGAATATGTCAAAATGGCGCAAGTGCAAGGTTATCGCTCTCGTGCGGTATTTAAGCTAAAAGAAATTAATGAAAAAGATAACTTAATTAAAAATGGGATGAATATTGTTGATTTAGGCGCGGCACCGGGAGGATGGTCGCAATTAGCGCGGCAGTTAATGGGGAAAAATGGTCAGTTGATTGCACTGGATATTTTGCCCATAGAGCCACTAGAGGGTGTCACAACGATTTTGGGGGATTTTCGAGAAGAAAGTGTGCTTAATGCGCTTTATGCTCAACTCGCTGGTGCGCCAATTCATTTAGTCATGTCCGATATGGCACCGAATATGACTGGTAACAAATCAACCGATCAAGCGCGTTCAATTTATCTTGGTGAGTTAGCGCTTGATATGGCAAAAACTGTTTTAGCAAAACAGGGAATATTTTTAGTGAAATTATTTCAAGGTGACGGGTTTGACGCTTTTCACAAAGAGGTTCAAGCTGTTTTCTCTCATGTCACTATTCGAAAACCTAAAGCGTCAAGACCACGAAGTAATGAAGTTTATATTTTAGCAAAAGGCTACAGAGCTTAAAGTTGTAAAAAAACCGTCGGGTGAAAAATAAAATTCCGATATAATTACTCAGTTTTTAAATATTGAGAGCCGTTCAGGTCTAGGGCGTTTAAATTGAACGATATGATAAAAAATATACTCATTTGGAGTGTCATCGCGATGTTGTTGATGTCACTGTTTAATAATTTTGGCGGTGCGCAAAGTGATCGCGGTGATTCCTCATTGTCTTATTCGCAATTTATTGAGTCGGTCAAAGCAGGGCAAGTGCAGCAAGTCATTATTGATGAGCACATTGTGAAAGGTAAGTTGCAAAGCGGTCAAGTGTTTAAAACTTATGCACCAACAGATGGGCATTTAGTGGATGATTTGCTTGCTAACAACGTTGAAATTAAAGCCGTACCACCTGATCAACCTTCCATGCTAATGCAGTTATTGGTTTCTTTTGGTCCGATGGTGTTGTTGATTGCTGTCTGGGTATTTTTTATGCGCCAAATGAACGGCGGTGGACCTGGTGGTCGTAATCCCATGGGGTTTGGCAAAAGCAAGGCACGAATGCTCGAAGAAGATCAAATCAAGGTCACTTTTGCTGATGTGGCGGGTTGCGATGAAGCTAAAGAAGAAGTGGCTGAAATGGTTGATTTTTTGCGTGATCCGGGCAAATATCAAAAATTAGGTGGAAAGATTCCTTGCGGTGCATTGATGATTGGCCCACCGGGAACCGGTAAAACCCTTTTGGCGCGTGCTATTGCAGGTGAGGCGAAAGTTCCCTTTTTTACAATTTCGGGTTCTGATTTTGTGGAAATGTTTGTGGGCGTTGGGGCATCGCGTGTGCGCGATATGTTTGAAACTGCAAAAAAACATGCGCCTTGCATTATCTTTATCGATGAAATTGACGCTGTTGGGCGTCAACGTGGTGCTGGTTTAGGCGGTGGAAATGATGAGCGCGAACAAACATTAAATCAACTGTTGGTTGAAATGGATGGTTTTGAGGGAAATGAAGGCATTATTGTCATCGCTGCGACAAATCGTCCTGATGTTCTGGATAAGGCTTTATTGCGTCCTGGGCGTTTTGATCGACAAGTGACGGTTGGATTGCCAGATGTGCGTGGTCGCGAGCAAATATTGAATGTGCATATTAAAAAAGTGCCCAGTGCTGATGACGTGGAAGTGAAATATATTGCGCAAGGGACACCGGGGTTTTCGGGTGCCGATTTAGCAAATTTGATTAACGAAGCTGCGTTATTTGCAGCGCGTATGAATAAGCGTCTTGTGAGTATGGCGGATTTAGAAAAAGCCAAAGACAAAATCATTATGGGTGTTGAAAGACATTCTATGGTGATGAACGAAAAAGAAAAAGAAATGACCGCATACCATGAAGCTGGTCACGCGATTGTTGGGCGTTTAGTGCCTGAACATGATCCTGTTTATAAAGTAAGTATTATGCCTCGTGGTCGTGCGCTTGGGGTGACTATGTTCTTGCCTGAGCGCGATCAGTACAGTGCAAGTAAACAAAAGTTAGACAGCATGATTTCAAGCTTGTATGGTGGTCGTATTGCAGAAGAGATGATCTTTGGCATAGAGCATGTGAGTACAGGGGCATCAAATGACATCGAACGTGCTACCGAACTGGCGCGTAATATGGTAACTAAATGGGGGTTTTCTCAGCGTTTAGGACCACTTTCGTACTCTGAAGAAGAAGGTGAAGTCTTTTTAGGGCGTTCTGTGACGCGCCATAAAACGGTAGCCGAGGAAACATCGCATAGTATTGATGAAGAAATTCGTACGTTTATTGATCGCAATTATCAACGTGCAGAAAGTATTTTAAAAGAAAATATAGACATTCTACATTCTATGGCGGCTGCATTGATGAAATACGAAACCATTGACAGACATCAAATTGACGATTTAATGTCGCGTACACCTGTGCGAGATCCTGATGGTTGGAATGATGATGTGCCACCACCACGAGGTGGGTTACATATTGTTGTTGGTGACGTAAAAGACGATGTTCCGTCTGTTGCGTTAGATAAAACGGTTCAACAACACTAAACGATTTCATATTTAATCGGGCATTTTAAGGGAGAAGTGGTTAGCGCTTCTCCTTTTTTTGTGGACGTTACGAGAAACAACATACATGACAAGAAAATATTTTGGAACAGATGGTATTCGTGGCAAAGTAGGGGTTCCACCTATTACTCCGGATTTTTTACTCAAGTTAGGTTGGGCGGCAGGTCAAGTGTTTGCTGACGGAGGGCATAATTTTGTGTTAGTTGGCAAGGACACGCGAATTTCGGGATATATGTTTGAGTCAGCGCTTGAAGCCGGTTTAACTGCGGCAGGCGTTGGAACTCGATTACTCGGTCCCATGCCAACACCAGCTATTGCGTATTTAACCCGCACATTACATGCGCGTGCAGGCATTGTGATTAGTGCTTCACATAATCCCTATTGTGATAATGGCATTAAATTTTTCTCTTCACAGGGCACTAAATTATCCGATGACATTGAGCGTAAAATTGAAATGTATCTGGATCTGCCAATTAGCACCGTTGAATCATCAAAATTGGGTAAAGCAAAACGTGTCGTTGATGCGGCAGGACGTTATATTGAGTTTTGTAAAGCCAGTGTGCCTTCAGGGCTTGATTTTGACGGAATGAAAATAGTGGTTGATTGCGCAAATGGAGCGACTTATCAGATTGCACCACATGTATTTGAAGAGCTTGGTGCGCAAATTATTACAATCGGTGCTGAACCGGATGGTTTGAACATCAATAAAGGCTATGGTGCAACGCAACCAGAAAAATTAGTGCAAATGGTATTGGCAAATCAAGCAGATTTAGGCATTGCGCTTGATGGTGATGGTGATCGCGTTATCATGGTCGATCACAAAGGTGAAATTGTTGATGGTGATGAACTGATTTATATTATTGCCAAATCACGCTTAAGATCAGGATTGTTAACGGGGCCGGTTGTTGGAACATTAATGACGAATTTAGGGATGGAACACGCGCTCAACGCCTTGAATGTCGGCTTTTTGCGGGCGAATGTAGGTGATCGTTATGTGATTGAAATGCTAGCAGAGCACAAAGGGATGCTTGGTGGTGAAAATTCAGGGCACATTATTTGTTTAGATAAAACCACCACTGGCGACGGCATTATTGCCGCATTGCAGGTCATTGCAGAGCTGCAATATACAGGCAAATCCTTGCACGATTTAAAATCGGATATGCAAAAATATCCACAAGTCCTTATTAATGTTAAAACAGCGCAAAAAATAGATTTAAATCATCAAGGTATTCAACGCGCAGTGCATGCAGTTGAACAAGGCTTAGGCAATGAAGGGCGCGTGTTACTGCGTGCGTCAGGTACTGAGCCACTCATACGCATTATGGTTGAGGGGCAAGACTCTGCTAAAGTGGATAAATATGCAAATGAATTAGCGGATAACGTCAAACAAGCAATCGAGGCTTGAATAAAAAACAATTAACCGATATGATAGTCGACTAATTAGTCGCTTTTTGCGTCGAGATTTTAACCGCTTTATTAGAATTGTTGTCGATCCTATGTATCAAGTCATTATTGTTATTCATGTATTATTGGGTTTGGGCGTTGTCGGTTTGGTGCTAATGCAACAAGGCAAAGGCGCTGACGCAGGTGCTGCATTTGGGACGGGTTCATCAGGATCGGTATTTGGTGCACAAGGCGCTGCTTCATTTTTGTCGCGTACTACAGCTATTCTAGCGGCATTGTTTTTTACTACTAGCCTTGGGTTAGCTGTCATGAATAGTCAGCAATCTGTGGCGAAAGATTTAATTATTAATCATAAAGCAGAGCAAGATGTACCTAGTGCAGCGAGCAATCCTGTTTCTGCCGAAGTTCCTGTTGTACCCAGTGTAGCGGGCGATGCTGAACAAGCAAAATAATTCTTAGCCGATGTGGTGAAATTGGTAGACACGCCATCTTGAGGGGGTGGTGACGCAAGTCGTGCCGGTTCAAATCCGGCCATCGGTACCAAATATTGTATCTTGAGTAAACTTAATTTAAGTATACAAAACAATATAAGCCCGCAAGTTTTTGACTTAGCGGGTTTTTTATTGCACTGAATTGAATATAAACAGGTGAAAGAATGTAGCGTTTTAATCATCACTTTTTTCTTTTATACTGGTAGCCTAAAATTAAACAGAGGAGTTTTTATGGAAAAGCCGTTTATTCTGCACATGTTAACCACCGCAAAAAATTTAAGTCCATTTGATGTGAATATGGCAATGGATGCGGGTTGGGTTTCTGCGATGTCTTATACCAATATTGAGGCAAGCGAAGTTCAAGGTTTGGTGCAGGATGCTATTTTTTCGCGTAGTGCAAAAAATTTAAAACGTACCAGTATTTTCATTGGTGGACGTGATACAAAACAAGCAATGGATATGTTGAAAATTGCAAAACGCTCAATGATTCCACCTTTTGAAGTATCTGTTTTCGCTGATCCAAGCGGTGCTTTTACAACGGCTGCAGCGATGGTAGCTGCTGTTGAGTATCAATTAATCACAAAATTTGACACCACGCTAGAAGGTAAAAATGTGTTAGCGCTAGGTGGCACAGGTCCCGTTGGTCAAGCGGCTGCTGTTATTGCCGCTAAAGCGGGTGCGAATGTGCGTATTATCGGGCGTCAATTAGACAAAGCGCAGCATACAGCCGACTTGTGTAACAATGAATTCGGTGATGGAAAAACGAATATTCAAGCGGGTGCCGATGCGGATAAGGCGCAATATATCAAAGACACGGATATTGTTTTTGCAACAGGCGCAGCGGGCATCGAATTACTTAGTGAAGTATTAATTGCAAGTGCTCCACGGTTGAAAGTGGCTGCTGATGTGAATGCGGTGCCACCTGCGGGCATTGCGGGCATTAGTGCGATGGATGATGGTGTCGTGATTGCAGGTGCTAGCGGCGGTGCAGTAGGAATTGGTGCGCTTGCTATTGGTAATGTGAAATATCAAACTCAAAATTTACTATTAAAACGTATGATACACAGCGATAAGCCGCTGTATTTGCATTTTGAGCATGCGTTTGATGTAGCACGAGAATATATTAAATCAACGCATACTAAATAATAATCGCCTAACCTTAGAAAGAAAAGGAACTCATATATGAAACGTAGTATTCTGCATATGCTCGATCCGATGCCCAATAATAGTCCTTTTGATATTAACATGGCTTTAGATGCTGGCTTTGATGTTTTAATGCCCTATAACAATGTTAAATTAGAAAGTGTTCATGGTCTCACGCAAGATGCTATTTTTTCGCGTAGTATGGGAGGGGTGAGACGTACCGGTTTATTTATCGGTGGACGAAATTTAGGTTTAGCAATTGATATGTTTAATGCCGCTAAACAAGCAATGATTCCACCGTTTGCCATTTCCGTGTTTGCTGATCCAAGTGGCGCATTTACGACTGCGGCTGCGTTAGTGGCGTGCGTAGAGAAAGAATTGCGCGTAAAACACGGCAAAGAGCTTAAAGATTGCAAAGCCATGATTTTAGGTGGCACGGGGCCGGTAGGGATTGCAACGGGGATTATCGCTTCACTAGCAGGTGCACATACAACCATTGTTGATCACCTTTATTTGGAAACCGCCCAAGAAGTGGGCTTGCAGTATAATCGCCGCTTTGGATGTGATTTACATGCAGCGGTTGCTGGCTCAGATCAAGAGAAAATTGATGTACTTAGCGATGTGGATTTGATTTTTTGTACCGCTAAAGCAGGTATTCAAGTACTAAGTGCAAAAGTCTTAAAAGAGCTCGCTCAACTTAAAGTGGCTGGTGATGTAAACGCTATTCCCCCATCTGGGATTGAAGGCGTGAAAAGAGAAGATAATGGCACGCCTTTACTTTATGCTGAAAAATGCAATGCTTTTGCGGTGGGTGCATTAGCCGTTGGTGATGTGAAGTATCATGTACAGCATGATTTATTGGTGTCTATGCTTGAAACAGAGCATCCTGTCTATCTTGATTTCCGTGATGCGTTTAAAACAGCGCAAAAAATTCTAGGATAATACGATTATTTGGATTGCGTCTAAAACGACGCAGTCCGAAATCATTGCCTAAACGTGTTTGAAGTGTTCGGTTGCGTTGATTAGCGCATCAATCATTTCATCGCCTTGGGCAATGTGTCCTGCAGAGGGGAGTACAACGTACTTGGATTGTGGGAGCGCTTTGTGAAGTTTCCATGCAGATTCAATGGGGCACATGAAGTCTGCTCGCCCATGAATGAGGATAATTGGTAAATGAGAGAGTTTGTTGCACTGTTGGAGTAGCTCATTTTCCTGCAAAAAGTAATGATTTTTAGCATAATGTAGTTCCATTCGTACTTGTTTAATCGTATTTTCACATGGATGCTCATCATTTTCTTGATAGGCATTTCCTAAGGCAACTTGTCCTCCCCAAGATTGCCACGCTTTTGCGGCACGTCGAATCGCAAGCTCGTCCTTGCCCCATAAAACGGTAATTAAATCGTTTAAAAGATTCTCTGTGCGCACGTTGTGAGGAATGCTTGCTACAAATGATTGCCAGCTTTCAGGATAAATGCGAGCAACACCTTGTTCATTTGCAAACCACATCATATCTTCTTTGCGTGCTAAAAAACTGCCTCGTAAAATCATCGCGCGAACATGATTAACGTGTCGTTGTGCGTACGCCAACGCCAATGTTGCGCCCCAAGAGCCACCAAATAAAATCCAATTTTCTAATTGAAGTTGTTTGCGAATAGCTTCCATATCCTCAATTAAATGAATGAGGGTGTTGTCTTCTAACTCACCAAAGGGCAATGAGCGACCGCAGCCACGTTGATCAAATAAAATAATATGGTAATACGTTGGGTCAAAAAAACGACGATGGTCAGGTTTGCATCCCGAGCACGGACCACCATGTAAAAAAACAATAGGGACACCGCTTGGATTGCCGCATTGTTCAACGTAAACTGAATGTGCTTGAGTTTGTAAAAAAAAATGATTAAATGGTTCAATAGAAGGAAAAAGGCTTTTCATAAAGGGAAAATTAACGGTAAAAATGTTAACCATAACGCTTATAAGCATATCTTGCTAGTTTTTATAACACGATGGCAATCCACGATTGTGATAAATTCCTATATAATGTCAGATTTATTATCATTGCCGTTTCCGCAGGTCATTTTTAAGCGCTTGCCTTTTTCTTAATTAACGGCGTTTAAACTTTGGAGGCATTTAATGAATCAGGATTTGAAGACGTATCTCGAAACGTGTCAGACGCGCGTTGAAGCGGCATTAGCGCAACGTCTACCGAGCGAGAATATCCTACCAACTAAATTACATCAAGCAATGCGCTATAGTGTGTTAAATGGCGGAAAGCGTATGCGTCCAATGTTAACTTACGCAACGGGCAACGTTTTGGGCATATCGCCTGACGCACTAGATGCGGTTGCGTGCGCAGTAGAATGTATCCATGTGTATTCACTAATTCATGATGATTTACCTGCAATGGATGATGATGATTTGCGTCGTGGAAAGCCAACGTGCCATGTTGCATTTGACGAGGCAACCGCTATTCTTGCTGGAGATGGTCTACAGGCATTCGCCTTTGAATTACTCGCGCACGATAAAAGTATTGAAGTTAGCGCTCAACACCGCTTGCAAATGATTACCGCGCTTGCTAAAGCGAGTGGCTCGCTTGGTATGGTGGGCGGTCAAGCGATTGATTTAGCGTCAGTAGGTAAAATGCTGACATTGCCTGAACTTGAGAATATGCACATACACAAAACCGGTGCACTTATTCGCGCAAGTGTTATTTTAGCGACACTGGCTCAAGAAAATGTTGACGAAGAAGCGGTAAAACGACTTGATAATTACGCTAAATGTATTGGTTTATCTTTTCAGGTGAAGGATGATATTCTCGATGAAGAAAGTGATACGGCAACATTAGGCAAAACACAAGGTAAAGATAAAGATAACAATAAACCCACCTATCCCGCATTACTTGGACTCTTAGGAGCTAAACAAAAAGCGCAAGAACTACACGAAAAAGCGATTGAAAATCTCGCTTATTTCGGTTCACAGGCAGATTTGTTGCGCAATCTTTCGCTTTACATTATTCAACGTGACCACTAATTTACCTGCCAATTACGTCGCCGCATTTTAAGGAATTCAAACCATTATGACCCATTCAACGCCATACCCATTACTCGATAATATCAATGATCCAGCGGATGTAAGGCAACTTCCTAAAGAGCAACTTAAAGCGCTTAGTAAAGAAGTGCGCAATTTCCTGACTGAATCGGTCAGTGTATCAGG
>OMIH01000135.1 GCA_900299045.1 Methylococcaceae bacterium | reverse complement strand
TGTTCACCTGCGCGTGCCGCCTCAACAGCCGCATTGAGCGCGAGAATATTAGTTTGAAATGCAATGCCATCGATAACTGAAATGATATCCACAATTTTTCTGGAAGATTCGGTAATATCATCCATCGTTTTCACTACTTGGCGAACCACTAAAACACCTTGGCTGGCAATATCTGATGCACCTGCCGCTAGACCATTAGCGTGTTGTGCGTTTTCACTGTTATTTTGTACGGTGGAGGTTAATTCTTGCATGCTGGCAGCTGTTTGCTCCAAACTTGCCGCTTGTTTTTCAGTGCGATGCGATAAATCATTATTACCTGATGCAATTTCTTTCGCACTCGTATTAATTGTCGCGGTAGCAAGTTGAATTTGATAAATCACTTCGCGTAATTTTTCAACGGTCGAATTCGCATCATCCTTGAGTTGACCAAACATACCAAAATATTCATTATTAATTGTTTTAGTCAAATCACCGTGTGATAGCGCATCTAAAACGCGAGCAACTTCATTTAAACCAACAGAGCTTGTTTCAATGAGTTTATTAATGTTTTTAATTAATTCTAAAATAAATCCATCACGATCCGCTTCATGAATGCGGCGTTCAAAGTCCCCTTTTGCAGCGGCTTGAACAATATCTGAAATTTCCTGTATGGCTTTCACTTCAATTGTTTTATCTACCCATTCCGCCACAAAGCCGATTCGGTCACCATTCTTATCGAGTACAGGATTGGTGATGACATTGAGATGGCGACCACCTACGACGTGCTCATTGGTATGAAATTCGGTCAAACTCTGCATACGTTTGCGCTGCGCTTCGGGTGACTCGGTATTAAATAAAGCCATATTTGAGCCTAATAGCTTTTCGACATCAAAATGGGGAATCTGTTTTTTGATATCTGATTCTGCATTTTTAAATAATGCTTTGGCGCTTTCGTTCATGTAGATAATATCGAAATTATTATCGGCAACCAAAACGGCTGAATGCACATTATCCAAAGCGCTATTAATACGCAAAGATTCCGCATGAAGACGTTTGGACTCCGCAATATCCAAACTTAAACTCACATCCATTGAAAACAAACCACGATAAAAGTCGCCAATCACGCCACTTTTCTTTAAATCAAATTTATTGCCAAAACTTTTACCAGAAAGACGGTAAAAAATACCCACACTTTTATCCAGTGTTTGATTAAATTCATGAATAGTACTAACGTTAATTAACGCACCGATAGTGGCGACGCAAAGAATACCGCCCAATGCAAGGTAGTTTTCTGTTTGAAAGTATTCATAACTGAGTGTGGCAGTCGGCACAGAAAACGCAAGCAACGTAAATGCCGTTTTGCTCCAAAGAGAAATATCGTGAATGGATTTAATGAGTGCGTGGATACCCGTCGGATTAATTGATTTTGTCTTATTTTTGATATCGCGATAAAGCGCTTGGCTTTGCTCTAATTCCGCCTTTTTAGGTTCATAGCGTACTGATAAATAGCCAATTAATTTACCTTTTTCAAATTGTGGAATAATGTTAGCATGTACCCAATAATAATCCCCTGATTTTGAACGATTCTTAATGACACCCGCCCAAGGGCGCATCGCTTTTACGGTTTTCCACAAATCCTCAAACAGCTCTGGGGGCATATCTGGATGACGAATAATATTATGATCTTTGCCAATAATTTCAGCGCGAGTATAGCCACTTATTTTTAAAAACTCATCATTAGCGTAAAGAATTTTACCTTGCAAATCAGTTCGTGTGACGAGAATACTGCCATTTTTCATCACAATTTCGTTATTTGTTACGGGCATATTAAGTGTCATAAATCATTCATTTAAGCATAAGTGTTAAGGTCAAGGTTAAATACAGCGTTATTTGATCTATTTTAAATTTTTTGTAAAAGTTTATATTAACGCTTTATTTTTATGGCTTTCATATTGGTAGTGTAGTGTAATTTATCGTTTTATTTTAGATAAATTTAATATAAATGGGTCTTCATGCTATCGGCAAGCAAATGAATATCTTAATGTGGAAAAATAAAAATATCGATTCCAGCGCCTTAAATCACATTTCCATTGAGAATGCGGATAAAAATACAGAAAGGCGACAAAAACAAATTACTGATACGCCATGTTTAAAATTATAATTTGACTGTGTTGCGTCAAATAGACGTTAAAGATAACCCAACATACAAGGTAATACTAATGAATAATAAAAATAAAATAGCGTTATGTACCATTCTGCTCATGAGCCAAAATCTGTCAGCCGTTGAGATGAAAAATTTTGATGGCATTCGTTTTATTAAAATTGACGCTGGCTGTTTTACAATGGGGCAAGACAAAAACACAGTGTTACTCGATAAAGAAAAACAAACAACCGCTAACGAGTTGCCACAACACAAAGTCTGTATTACCAAGCCTTTTTATTTGGGTGAATCAGAAATCACACAAAAACAATGGGAAGATGTGATGGGTAATAATCCAAGTAAATTCAAAGGAATGTATCGACCCGTTGAAAAAGTAAGTTGGAATGATACGCAATCTTTTATTGAAAAGTTAAATGATCGGGTGAAAAGTGATATTTATCGTTTGCCCACTGAAGCCGAATGGGAATACGCGGCGCGAGCAGGCACGCAAACGGTCTATTCTTTTGGCGATGATAGCAAAAATATTCGAGATTATGCGTGGTATGGCAATGAAGGCTATGGCGGTGATACGCATGAAGTGGGGCAGAAAAAATCGAATGCGTGGGGGCTGGTTGATATGCACGGCAATGTATGGGAGTGGGTGCAGGATTGGTACGATCCGCAATATTATCAACATAGCTTAGAATCGGATCCTCAAGGGGCAGAATCTGGACAATATAAAATTTACCGTGGGGGGAGTTGGATAGCGAAACCACCACTGTTGCGCTCAGCGGTTCGTTATAGTGGGTTAGCGGCAACAAAAAGTGGTGATATTGGTTTTAGATTGGTTCGCGAAATACGTTAGACATGAAATAGCTATATGTGCACATACATAAAAAATTGGCTATCAGAAAAAAAATGCGTAGAATGCAACGCTCCCTTAATGTGAATCTTTCTTCTATGTCTGCTCAGTTGATATTTTGTAAGCGTAACTTGTTGTCTGCAATACTATTATTGCTAGGATTGCTTGCGTATGCTTATTTTCATGTCACGCATTTGATCATGACGGATGTATTTAGTGGATTTTCTCACCCGCTAGAAGGGTGGGATCACATTGTGACCATGCTTGGCGTTGGAATATGGGCAGCGCAGCTACGCGGAAAAGCCATTTGGTTGCTTCCTGTCATCTTTGTGAGCGTGATGAGTTTGGGCGGTGTATCTGGAGCGGCAAGCTACTTGGTTATTCCAAGTGCAGAAGTCTTAATCATTACCTCATGCCTTGTGTTTAGCGCTTTGATTATTCGTAAAATTCATTTTAGTACGAAAATAAATGTGCTCATTGTGGCATTCTTCGCCTTTTTTCACGGTTATGCACACGGGCAGGAAATTTCCACCTCAGCGAGTTTAGTTTCTTATACCGCTGGGTTTATGTTAGCAACGATGTTGCTACATGGTACGGGCATACTTGTTGCTAAAGTAGTATTGTTGTCAGCAACGTTTTTAATCTCGCTGGTATTAAATATAAATATCACGCAAAGTGACGTTGTAGAAATTGAAACATCTGTGGTGCATTCATTCGTGTCAATGACCAATGAAGATTGTTATCAGTGTGATACGCAAAAACCACCGCTCATCAATCAATCGATAACGTGGTCTGCACTGTCATCGAGTCGTGAGGTGATAAGCCTCTTTTTTGTATCGCTGAAGATGTACTTTTGCGGTTGTCTGTTGTTGTGTGTGTTCTATATTTCACAGTTTTTTTGCTATATTTTTTACCCAAAACAACACTGTGCTTTTGTTTGGTATCCGCAATTTCTTGCCTGTTGTTTCAAAAAATCGTCTCACCTCTTAACGCTTCACGCGTTTCAATCCCTTCAATTTTCACTCGCACTATCTGCTTTTTTTAAAGCAAACAATCGTGCGCCCCACTGTTTTGTTTTTACCTGTAAATGGAATAATTGAAAAATGAAATTACTTTACATCCTATTTTTATTGGCTTTCAGCCAACTCTGTTTTGCTCATGCCCCTGGATTAAGTTCGGTGGATGTTGTGCTAACTCCCACTGGTGTTGATGCCAATATTACGTTTGCTTTGCAGGATATTGAAGCTTTTTCGCCAATGGATAGTGATGGTGATGCTGAAATCACAGCACAAGAATACGACAACGCAAAACCAAATATTGCAGCGTTAGTGACAAATGAATTGCAATTTATCCTAAATGATCAAGTTGCAAAACCTGTTTCAAATGGGGATGTTTCATTTGATGATAAAAATAATGCCCATGTTAAATTGCGCTACGAACCGACTGCAACGCATTTAAAAATGGTCGTGTTATTTTTGAAAAAACTACCCGAAGGTCACAAACAATATGTCACCATCAAAGATGTCGAAGGAAAAAGTCTAAGTGAAAAGATGCTGACACAAGAAGACAACGTCATTGAATTAAACATCAATGTACAAAACAGCTCTATGTTTAAAGATTTTCTTTTGCTGGGTATTGAGCACATTTTGACGGGTTATGATCATTTACTTTTTTTGTTTGCGCTGCTTATGGTGACACGCAATTTTTGGTCAGCCGTTGGCATCATTACCTTTTTTACAATAGCCCATTCTATCACCCTTGGACTGGCGGGATTAAATGTTGTCAACTTGCCAAGTTCAGTGGTGGAGCCTTTAATCGCCGCTACGATTGTGTATGTTGGCTTAGAAAATTTGATTTCAAAAGCGCCTAAAGGTCGTCGTTTATTAACCTTCTCATTTGGACTAATTCACGGTTTTGGTTTTGCCTCTGTTTTGCAAGAAATGGGAATTAGCAGTATTGAAACCGGTATTTTAGTGCCTTTGTTTTCGTTTAACTTAGGTGTGGAAGTGGGGCAAATTGTCGTCACGAGTTTGGTTTTACCGCTTATTTGGTGGCTACACAAAAAACCAGTGATTGAAAAATATTTCGTGCCTATTTGCTCAATTTTAGTGAGTTTCGCTGGTCTTTTTTGGCTGATTGAGCGAACACTGTTACAAACGAATTGATAACAAAAATAATAACAATAATAACAACAAAAGGTTTTTTTATGACCAACTATCCATTTAAATTTACTTTACTATCACTAGCGATTTTGGTGAGTTTTTCCGCTCATGCCCATGCTGAATATACCGATGTCAATTCAGAGGGAACTGTCAAAAATGAGAAAGAAAAAATACAAACTAAAAAAACAAAGAAAACAAAGGCTGATAAAGAAAACGTTGAACTTGAAGATATGATTATCACGCAGCGAGCCGATTCACTGGTGGGCATTGCGGGTAGTGCGTCACAGGGAAATGTAGGTCAAGAACAATTAAAATATCGTCCAATTACTCGTCCAAGTGAAGTGTTAGAAACTGTACCAGGATTGATTTCAAGTCAACACAGTG